>DASSKX010000451.1:0-5795 GCA_035689925.1 Acidobacteriaceae bacterium | reverse complement strand
CTGTGGCAGTGGAAGGGGCCGTTGCGGGCGGGATCGGTGGGACCGAAGATGCCGACGACCGGGACATTGAGCACGCAGGCGAGATGCAGCGGCCCCGTATCGCCCGCAATGACCAGCGATGCATGACGGGTGACCGCAATGAGCCCGGCGAGATCGAGCGTGAGGGGCTGGGCTGCTCCGCCGCTGGCGTCGACGATTTCGCGTGCGAGATGTTGTTCGGCGGGGCCGCTGTTGATGAGGACGTGCATACGCGCTTCGGCGATGCGCCGCGCGACGGCACCGTAGCGATCGGGAGGCCAGCGTTTGGCGCCCCATCCGGCGCCGGGGCTGAGCAGCACGTACGGCGAGGGAAGCTTCTGCGCCTCGCTTTCCGCAGCGGGATCGCATGGGAGCAGCGGCAACATCATGGGCAAATTTTCGCGGACAATGGCGTTCGCGACTTCGAGTGACTGCTCGATCACGTGAACGCCACGGGTCGTGACACGCTCCTCGAAGAGCCATTTGGCGGCGAACTCGCGCGGCGATGCTTCTCCGATGAGCCGCTGGGCCCGCGCCCAGCGCGCGAACATGGCGGATCGCACCGCCCCCTGCATGTCGACGGCGACGTCGTAGCACATGGCTCGCAGTTCCTGCCGCACCCGGCGCATATCGCCCCACGTTACGGGGATCAACGGTGCTTTGGCCCAGCGCTTCGCCGGAATGATGTGCAGCTGATCCACGAGCGGCATTCCCGGGCTGCGCGGCTCGCAGGTGCTTGCGCAGAAAAGGCCCTTCCATTGTGGTTCGATTGCCCAACCGATGAACCACTCCGGATGCGCGTGGCGCAGGGCAGTAACGGCAGGCATGGAGTGCAGGATATCGCCCATCGCGCCCAGTCGAACGATGAGCAAACGCAGTGCTGGAGAGGTGTTCGGCAAAGTCTTATTTTCTCACGCGGGTGCGGGGACTCGCCTCGTTACCGCTGGTGTGTGGAGGCGGCAAGACGCAACAGCTGCTCGATGCAGGCGGGCTCGTCGTCGAGCCGGACATCGAGGCGGACAACGTGCAGCGGTGCGGATTCGGCCAGCGTACGACGCTGCTCGGGCGCGAGGCGAACGAGGTCCTTCTCTGTGGTCAGGAATGCGGCGGCATTGTGCTGCCGCTGCAGCCCGATGAGATCGCTTATATCGCGATCGGTCCAGACATGGTGGTCGCGCGCCGTGCGGCTGGCGAGGATGCGCGTTCGGGAGATTCCCGCGAGAAATTCATCCGGGTGCGCGATGGCACAGAACGCAACAGCGCTTGTGATTCCGGGAAGCTGAACCTGGCGGCTCATCCACCAGATGGGTTGATGGAGCCCACGTGCGCGCAGATCGGGCTCGAAATCGGAATCTTCTTCGCGGAGGACGAAAATGTCGGCGCGCCTGAGAGAGGAAAAGGGTTCGCGCAGGCGGCCGGCAGGCAACAGTCGTTCGGTGAAGTCGCTGCGGTGGAGCACGACGATGTCTACCACACGCGCGAGGCGGCGATGCTGGAATCCATCGTCGAGGAGGTGCAGCTGCGGCGCCGGCGACTGCGATTCGGCGAGCTGACCGGCGCTGTAGCGGCTAGCGCCCACAAACACGGGAGCACCGGTGCGCTGCGCGATCAGCAGCGGCTCGTCGCCGAACTGGTGCCACGCCCCGTGCGGATCCACACGCGCCACCTGGGCCGACTGGCGACCATAGCCACGCGAAAGCACGTCAACGGCAATACCCCGCTCGCGCAACAACTCGGCGAGGCGGATTGTCAGCGGGGTCTTACCGGATCCGCCAACGGAGAGATTACCGATGCTGACCACGGGGGCGTGGAGGCGCTGCGGACGAAGCCACGCGCGGTTGTAGGCCAGATTCTTCGCGCCGATCGCTGCCGCATAGAGAGGCACGAGCGGCAGAAGAGCCCGGCTCATTTGCGCGCCCTCAGTATCTCAATCAGGGGCTCCAGAGTGCGCCCGGTGGCACCAGATTCGGCTTCGAAGATCTCTTTGCCTTTAAGGCCCTGAAGCCGTGCAGCCGGCGACCTGGAGAGCAGTTCCTCAAGAGCTGGGCCAAGCTGATCCGGCGTAACGATGCGGATCGCATCCTTCTCCCGAAACCTTTCGACGATGCCACGAAAATTCTCGTAATGCGGCCCCATCACGACGGGAACGCCGAACTGGGCAGGCTCGAGCGGATTGTGACCGCCGGCAGGAACCAAACTTCCTCCGACGAATGCGGCCGTTGCCAGCGAGTAGACGGAGGCGAGTTCGCCGATCGAATCGAGGAGGAACACGGTTCCCGGCTTCAGGCAAGCGGGCGCGGCGGACCACTCGGAGCGGCGCACCCACAGAGGCGCACGGCGCTGCAGCAACTCCACGACTTCAGCAAAACGCTCCGGGTGCCGCGGGGCAAGGATCGTGATGGTCCAGGGAGGAAGGGCATCGAGGAGTAATGCTTCCTCCCCGGCGAGTGTTGAACCACACACGAGGACGGCGGTTCCGGGAGGAATGTGTTCCCGCAGCATCATGGTTGCGGCGGCGGCTCTTGCAGCTCGGATGTCATATTTCAGATTGCCCGTGACCTGCACCTTTGGAGCGCCGAGAGAACGGATCCGATGAGCATCCATCTCGGATTGCGCGAGAACGAGAGTGAGGCCGCTGAGCAGCCGGGTCCAGAGGAAAGAGAAATCACAGTACCGCGGCCAGGAGCGGTCGGAGATGCGGGCATTCACGACGCAGACGGGAATACCGGCACGGCGGCATTCGACGAGCATGCGCGGCCAGAACTCCGTCTCGACCAGGACCAGCATTTTGGGACGCAGGACGCGTAACCAGGCGCGCACAGCGAACGCGAAATCGAGCGGGAAATAGAAGACGCGGTCGGCGCCGAATCGTTGCCGTGCAAGCGTTTGGCCGGTGCGGGTAGTCGTGGAGATGACAACACGCCAGGGACGGGGCGAATCCGACGCGCGGCGGGTCAGCTGTTCGATGAGACGGCTCGCGGCGAGGACTTCTCCTACGGAGACGGCATGGATCCAAACGACATGGGTGCCGTCGAGGGTGGCGCGGATGCGTGCGGGAATGCGACCGAGGCGTTCGCCGAGGCCCTCGCGGTACTTGCCGCTGGTGGCCATGCGAAAGAGCCAATAAGGGCTGCCGAGCACAAGGACCAGCAGCAGCGCCAGGCTATAGAGAACGAGCATCCGCTTACCAATCTCACTGTTCGTGGGTCATAAGGCAAGATGATAATGGTGACCATGCGCTCACGACCCGCTCGTCCGCTCCCGCGCACCTTTATTCTCGCCGCACTGCTCGCCGCATTGGCCGCACCTGCCTTCGGCCGCGACGACCCGCCTGCGGCGAAAGACGCGCAGGCGTATCCGGCGGTCGATGTGCATGCGAAGGAGCAGGTGGCCATCGCCGCCGAGCCGTACGACACGAAGGACAAGTGCAAGGTCTTCCAGGTGGATTATCTGGCTTACCACTTCATGCCGATTCGCATTATCGTGACGAACATGGGAGACCGGCCAATTTCGCTGAACGATGCGCGGATTTATTTTGTCGATGCCGCCGGGCAGCGGATTCAGGCGGCAGAACCGGAAGACGTGGAGCGGCGCGTAATGCCGAAGGACAGCCGCGGGCACAACATCCCAATTGGTCCGATCAAGATGCATACGAAAGGCAAGGCGAGCGATGACAAGATCGAGGCGGACTTCAATCAATACGAGTACGCTGCGCTGGCGGTGGAGCCGCATACCACGCATGCCGGGTTCCTCTTCTATGACATGGACGGGCTGGGCACTACGCCGCTGCGGGGCGCGAAGCTGGTGCTGCGCGAGCTGAAGAATGCCGACGGACAGCAGCTGTTCTACTTCGAGATTCCATTCGACAAGTATCTCAACGCGGGACACTGAGCGGCGTCAGACGCCTTTTTTCTGCGGCTCCCACACGTATTTGTGAATCTGCAGGCTGAGGCGGGCGGGGATTCCATCGGCGAGCATCCACTCGACCAGTTCACGCGGATCGAGGAGAGCGTTTTCGGTGCTGCGCTCGGGAGAGGGCGTCTTACTGAACGCCGGTGAGAGCAGGATGTTTCCGACGCGTTGGTCGAGCTGGTGCTCGCGGATGAAGTCGCGGGCGAATTTGTAATCCATAGCGTGGGCGATGACGAACTTCACCTCGTCACGATGCGTGAGGCAGTCGAGGTTCGAGAGGCGGAAGCTGCCGCCTTCTCCTGACGCGGGGCATTTGACGTCCACGATCTTGTGGACTTCGGGCGGGACGTTGTCGAGCGGGCGCTCGCCGCTGGTTTCGATCATGAGCTCATAGCCGGAGCGCAGCAGCCGCTGCATCAGGGGGATCAGTTCCCTTTCCTGCAACATGGGCTCGCCGCCGGTGAACTCGACCAGCTTCACGGGAGCCAGCTTGTCCACCTCGGCGACTACTTCGTCCTCAGACATCCTGCGACCGCCCGTGAAGGTGTACTCGGAGTCGCACCAGGCACACCGGAGATTGCATCCCGCCAGGCGTACGAAGATGCAGGGCACACCGGCGAAACTGGATTCGCCCTGAATGGATTTGTAGATTTCGATCAGGTACAAGCGGCTACTCGTAGTAGGTGGCGGTGGTGGTGTCGGTCTCGTAGATGGTGCAGTCCTTCACACGGACACGACCGCCGGTCATCTCGTCGAGTTGACGGTTGGTCTCGTCGTAGAAGTACTTCGCCAAATTCTCCGCTGAGGGATTGAGGGTTGTGAAGGGCTCGAGGTCGTTGAGCATCTGGTGGTCGAGGCGGTCGATGACTGGCCGCATGACCTGCTTCAGGTCTCGAAAGTCGAGCAGCAGCCCCGCCTTGTCGAGCTTTTCGCCGCGCAATGTGATGCGGACCTTGTAGTTGTGGCCATGCGGGTTCTCGCACTTCCCTTTGTAATTGCGCAGGTAGTGTCCGGAGGAGAATCCGCGTTCGACGGTGACTTCAAACATGCTGGATGAGCTTTCCTGGGGCGGTGAGCACCCTGCTCTTATTTTAGCGGTCGTGAAGCTTTGGGCCGGGCCGGCCCATTTGGCGGAGGCGGCGCTCTTCGCTGCGGCGGTCGATCTGCTCGAATAATGCAGTGATCACGCCAAGCAGGGCTACGATGAGGCCGCCGACGGTCAGGAACAGCGCTGTTGTCTTCCAGAGTGTTCCGTTCGTGGGCAGGTTCGGCTGGGCGTGCCCGGCGGTGATGGACATAACGAACGAGATCGCCGCGAAAATCAGGAGCGCTCCGGCCAGGATGTAGAGATTGCGCGCCACGGTTTCAGTTTAGACCTTGAGCAGCGAAGGACCTGCGCATCCAGGCCTCTCGGTTTTGGTTACGGTAACGGCCTCAGAGCCTTAGACGCATTTCAGTCGACGGCTCGAACCCGAGGCTCTCATAAAGCGGCCGGCCGTGTTCGCTGGCGTGCAGGTAAACAAACTTGAAGCCCTGTTCGCGGCACCATGCCACCATCGTTTCGGTGAGTTGCCGGCCGATGCCGCGCCGGCGTAACGAGGGCTCAACATATACGCTGTGGATCCACGCACGACGAGACGTGGGGTCGAGCCTGCCAGGCACCCACCGCACGATTTCAACCGCGCCGCATCCGCCTGGCTCGGCGATCCATGCATGCCATCGGCCGTCCGGGATCGCGACGCGCAGGTACGGCTCCAGAGCGGCAATCATTTGGTCCACAGCCGCTGGATCGGGCGCATTCATCTCCTCAGCCATGGCACGCCGGTAGCGCAGGAGCAGAGGCAAGTCCTCCAGAGTGGCCCGGC
>DASSKX010000450.1:0-3060 GCA_035689925.1 Acidobacteriaceae bacterium | reverse complement strand
CGCTTCCTCAACGAGAGCGACCTGCTGAACCACAACCGTGTGATCGTGCTCGGGGAAAAGAGCGCGAAGCTGCTCTTCCCGGGGCGTCCGGCGGTGGGCGATTTCGTCATCCTGAACGGCACGCGCTTCGCGGTGGTCGGCATTGCAGACCATATCGGCTTCGGCAACGCCGACTTTCAGAATCAGCAGGTGTATATTCCGCTGACCGTGATGCAGGAGATGTTTCCGCTCAAGGGCTACGCGGTGCCACGCGACGCGGTCGACTCGATCAACTTCCAGCCGCGGATGCACGGCGACAACGTGATCGCGAAGCAGGAGGTGGAGCAGATCATCGCGCGGCGGCACGGCTTCGATCCGAACGCGCCCAATGCGTTCAACATGTGGGACACCATCGAGTCGATGAACATGGTGGGCAAAATCTTCGATGCCATGGACGTTTTTCTCGGCGGCGTGGGCCTGGTGACGCTGACGCTGGGTGCGGTGGGGATCGTCAACATCATGCTGGTGGCGGTAACGGAACGAACCAGCGAAATTGGCCTGCGCAAAGCACTCGGCGCGACGAAACGCAGCATCCTGACGCAGTTTTTCCTCGAAGGCCTGACGCTCACGGCGGTCAGCGGACTCATCGGGATCGGCGGATCGGCTCTGTTCATGTTTGTGCTGCGCGCCGTGATTGGGAACAATGCGCCGTCAGGATTTGACCCGCCGCGGCTCCAGCCGTGGTCGGCGGCGGTGGCGCTGGCGTCGCTGAGCATCTGCGGCATTGTGGCAGGGCTGTATCCGGCGGCCCAGGCAGCGGCGATGGAGCCGGTGGAAGCGTTGCGGGAAAGCAGTTCTTAGTTGTTCGGTGTCATTACTATTCCGGCGCCGCGCCGCGAATCAGAAACGAACAACTGTCAGCGGAGGCTGACTATGCTGAGGGACATCTGGGGACAGGCGTGGGAGGCGATGGTGTTCAACCGCCGCCGCACGTTCATCACGATTGGCGGCATGGCGTGGGGCATTGCCACGGTGGTGCTGCTCCTGGCCTACGGCGCGGGTTTCGGCCGCGCGATCCAGAACATCTTCGCGGCGTGGGGAACGTATCTGATCGGCGTCTTTCCCGGACGCACCTCGGAGCAGGTCGGCGGCAGCAAGGCCGGGGTGCAGGTGCGGCTGACGCAGGAGGACATCGACCGGCTCTGGGCGACGGTGCCGGGACTGGTGCACGTCTCGCCGGGCATGTTCAAGGACCTCCCGGTTGCCAGCGACGAGCACATGTACACCTGGACGGTGAACGGTTATCGCGCGGACATCCCCTACATCCTCAAGCTTGACATCGCGCAGGGGCGCTTCTTCAGCGATCAGGACGACGACAGCCGCGCGCATGTCGCGGTCATCGGCTCCGAAGCGAAGACGATGCTCTTTGACGGGCGCTACGCCATCGGGGAGCGGATCCGGATCAACGGTGTCGGGTTCCGGGTCATCGGCGTCCTCGAACCGAAGATGCAGGAGGGCAACAACGACAACATCAATCGCCAGGTGTACATCCCCTTCGACACCTTCAGCGACTTCTCCAGCCTGAAGTATCTGGGCGGAATCTGGATGACGTACCACGGCGACGGCATCGCCGTGGAGCAGGCCATGCGCAACACGCTGGGGGTGCTGCACAACTTCAAGCCGTCGGATCAGAACGCGATCTACGTCGCCAATCTCATGAAGCAGCTGAAGCAGTTCCGCATCATTACGCTCGCGCTGGAGGGATTGCTCCTGTTCATCGGGGCGCTGACGCTGGGGATTGCCGGCATCGGGCTCATGAACATCATGCTGGTGGCCGTGCAGCAGCGCACGCGCGAAATTGGCGTCGAGAAGGCGTTGGGGGCGCAGAAGCGGCACATCCTGCTGCAGTTTTTATCGGAGTCGCTGGTCATCTCGGCAACCGGCGGTGTGCTCGGCATTCTGCTCGCCTACGCGGTCTCTATTGGCGTCGGGCGGATAACCTTCTACAGCGCGATTGCGAGCAATGCCGAAGCGGCCGACATTCGGCTGCTCATCTCGCCGGGCATCGTCGTGCTGGCGACGGTCATTCTCGCGCTGGTGGGGATCGTCAGCGGCCTCATTCCGGCGATCCGGGCGGCCAACCTGGATCCGATCGAGGCTCTGCGCTACGAGTGAAACGATCAGAATTCTGGTCAAATTGGCGAGTTGAGGCCGCAGCCGGGCATATTCCTGACTGGAATGTAAGCCATTGGTAACCAGAGACTTAGGTTTTTGATTCGAGAGGCGCAGTCATTTTGACCCTATGAGAATCAGGAGACGGCGCGGCGAAGAAATCCCTTCCCAAATAGACTTTCTGGTGCCGGTATCCACAATATTTTCAGAGACATCATGAGGTTTTCCAATTTCGGTAACCCTCGCAGATTCCCACTATGAAAAAAAGGGTTGACCTTGGAGGAATGCGAGGGTATTTTCAAATCTGTCGATTGACCCCCTCGGTGCTTTGCCGCCGTCCTGAAAGCTCCGGCCCACGTCGAACGTTTGTGTCCTCCTCCACTGGAGGGGACTACGCAGACGCATCGTCGTCGGAAGTCAGGCCAAGAGGGTTGAGTGACCGAGGAGATCCGGCGGTAAAGGTTCCCAGAAAAAAGTTTGACCAGAAGGGCCGGTTCGCGCGTCTAACCGATATAGCCTTCCGGGACTACTCCCCAACCTGCCTGGCCCTTCGGTACAGCGGTTGTTCTGTGAATTCGAAACAAGGCTGGACACCTACATATAGCAAGGAGATTGACCATGCGTTCTGAACTTATTTTTGGCGCTCTCACTCATGTGAGCAACCGGTACCAGCTTTGCCAGCTCGCCTCGAAGGCGACACGTAAGCTGCACAAGCCCAACACGCGGCTGCAGGATACGATGAACGACGTACTGGTCCGCTTCCGGGATTCGAGCCCGGTGGCGGGCTCGCTCGTGAACCGGCAGGAATCTTTCGCCATTCCGCAGCAGCAATCGCAGCAGACCCGCCGCGCGGCCTAGATCGGAACCCGCCCTCCTGGGCGGGGTTCCGAGGGCCCGGCAAACCAGCAG
>DASSKX010000449.1:0-5586 GCA_035689925.1 Acidobacteriaceae bacterium | reverse complement strand
TGGTTTTCTCCTGCTTTCCAGTGCTGATATTTCTGTAATAACAGAAATATCTGATACAATGGACGCATGCCACTGAGCGAAGCCGGGAAGGAATTCATCCTGCACTGGGGCGAAATGGGTACGCGGTGGGGCGTGAATCGCACCGTCGCGCAGGTGCATGCGCTGCTTTATCTGTCGCCGGAGCCTCTGACGGCGGAGGAGATCGCCGAGACGCTCTCCGTTGCGCGGTCGAACGTCAGCACCAGCCTGAAGGAGCTGCAGAACTGGAATCTTGTGCAACTGGAGAGTCGCATGGGCGACCGGCGCGACTTCTTCAGCACCTCCGCCGATGTGTGGACGCTGTTCCTGACGGTGATGGAGCAGCGCATCGAACGCGAAATTATCCCCACGCTGACCACGCTTCGGCGCTGCGTTGCGACCGCCCAGGCGGAAGGGCCGTCGCAGTCCGTGGTGCGCGCTCGCATCGCCGCCATGCTGGAGTTCCTCGAAGAAATACACGGCTGGTACACGCAGGTGAGGAAGCTGCCGCCGTCGACGCTGCGCTCGCTGATCAGCATCGGCAGCGGCATCACCCGGGTGCTTCCAAAAACGAAAAGGCGGAGGCTGGACTGATGCATGCGACTTTGACGGCGGCGCCGAGGGCAGCGCAGGATGCGGGTTCCGACAGCTTTCAGCGGTACTACGAAGAGGCCGGGCCGGATTACGCGGCGTGGAGCCCGGCGTTCAATATGCATTTTGGGTTCTTCCGGCGGGGCATGAATCCGCTGGACCGCGAGGCGATGCTGGAGCAGATGAACCTCGAGGTGCTGGACCGCTTGCGGCTGGATCGCGAATCCGAGGCAAGGGTTCTGGATATGGGGTGCGGCCTGGGCGCGACGCTGCGCTGCTTTGCGCGGAACCTTCCCATGGCCAGGCTGCAGGGAATCACTCTGGTGCCGTGGCAACTCGAACAGGGCCGCCGGCTCAACGAACAATGCGCGGCCGGCGAATCGATCACGCTGTTGCTCGGCGACTACGAGCACACGGAGCTGGGGCCGGAATTATTCGACGGGATCTGCGCGATCGAGAGCAGTTGTTACAGCGGAGGTGGGAACAAAGCCGCATTTCTTCGCGAAGCGCACCGCCTGCTCCGTCCTGGAGGCCGTCTTGTGGTCGCGGATGGCTTTGTCGGTCCGGGGGCGTGGCGTGGGCCGCAGAAGGCAATCTTCCGCAGACTGTGCGATTGCTGGGCCATCGACACGTTTGCCGATGTCGGGGAGTTTGCACGCGCAATGGAACAGATCGGGTTCGGGGAGATCGTCGTTGAATCGGTGCAGTCCCGCGTGACGCCGTCGGTGCTCCACGTTCCATGGGTCACGCTGAAGTTTTTGGTGACGGATGTGCTTTTCGGGCGGAGAAAGATGACGCGCGCGCGATGGAACAACGTTCTCGCCCCGATTCTGCTGCCCTTTGTCGGTTATCCGGTGGGCCCGGTTCGCTACTACATCGTGAGTGCAACGCGGGTCTGACGCGCGGCAACCGGGGTTCGTGTTGCCGAGCAGAAACCGGCCGATAGAGCCATCGTGCGTGCGTCAGAAGCTGCGCAGGAGAAACTCCCGTGCGGTCGAAAGCACCCTCTCTCGTTCGGCCGGTTCAGGAAAAATGCGGGCCATGGCGACCGCGCCGATCAAGACAGAAAAGATGGCGACGCAGGCGCGCTCCTTGTCAGCGGTTCGGCGGCCCGGCATAAAGGGGAGCAGCCGGCTCCTGTACGCGACCATTTCCGCCGAGATTCGGCGCCTGAGCGCCTTGCCGGTGCGCGCCAGTTCGGGCGCCAGGGCGGCCACGGGGCAGCCGCGCTCGGGGTGCCCGCAGTGTTGCGGGCTCAGGTAGAGGTTCACGATCGTCTTCCATGCAGTGCCTGGCCTGGATCGCTGCGCGGCATCGGCCAGAGTGTCGGCCATTTCGCGGAAGGCCTCACTCAGCGATTCCATGAGCAGCTCGTCTTTGCTGGCGAAATGCGTGTAAAAGCCTCCGTGGGTGAGGCCGGCGTCCTGCATGACCGCGGAGACGGCGGCGCCGGTGAGGCCTTTGGCGCGAACACGGCGTGAGGCATCCTGCACGATTTTGCGATGGGTCTGGACCTTGTGCTCCGGCTGGTAGCGCATGCGGTCATTGTAGGATGCCGGCGATCATCCCATGTGCCGTCCTTTGCGGCCGCGCTTCCGAAGAAAAATTGTGTCGATAGGATGATGCTGATAATCCTATCCGCAAAGGAGGGGACCCATGTCGCCACAAATCATCTTTCAGCTGCATCTGGTGCTGGGCTATGTCGCGTGTCTGCTCTGCCTGGGTGTGTACGTGCTGCCCAGGCTGAGGTCGATGGACCCGGTGAGTGCGCAGCGTGTGATTGCTACGGTGCACAGCTTCCGGTTCTTCGGGCTGGTATTTCTTCTTCCCGGCGTGGTCGGGCCCAATTTGCCGGCGAGCTTTGCGAACTTCGCCGCCTGGGGCGATTTCGCCACCGGAGTGCTGGCCCTGCTGGCACTGATTACGATCAGAGTCCGTCCGGCCTTCTGGCTTTTCGTCGTTGCCTTCAACGTGGTGGGCGTGATCGATATCCTTGTGGACTACTACCACGCGGTGCGAATTGGCCTGCCCGCTATCGCGGGGCAACTGGGGGCGACGTATGCGATCCCGATCATCTATGTGCCGGTGCTGATGATCACGCACTTCGCTGCGTTCTATTTCCTGCTGCGGCCGCAGTTCACAACGGTTCGGGCCGGCGCCGGGGGGCTGGTCGCTTCCTGAGGTCGCAGGGGCCTTGAAGATGGCAGGCGCCGGCTGTCAGTCCGGGTCATTCGGAACGGCAGCCGAGGCGCTGCTATTTCGCGAACGGCCGTCCTGGGACGATGCCGGTACCTTCGCGGATGGTGTGGAGCTTGTTCGCGGCGAGCGCGGGGTACTTTTCCTTCGCGCCGCTGGGCCAGAAGATTTCGAAGTCGGCGGCCTTCGCGGATCCGAGGCCGAAGTGCAGACGGGGATCGTTCACCGAGATGTAGCTGCACTGGCTGGTGAGCATCTGGGCCTGCACTTTGCCGTTGTAGTGGGCCAGCACGCGCGCGCCGATGGCGCTGCGGTTGCTCTTTGTGCCCTCGAGACGGAGCTTGATCCAGTTGTTGCCTGGCGGGGCGTCGTTGCGGAGCAGCGATGGCGCCTCGTTGCGATTCATGATGAGGATGTCCATATCGCCGTCGTTATCAAAGTCGGCGAAGGCCACACCGCGCGAGTTATGCACGGTGGAGATGCCCGGCCCGGTTTCATCGCCCAGTTCGGTGAAGGTGCCGTTGCCGTTGTTGCGGAAGATGAGGCGGGGCGTCTTTGCCGGAAAGCGGGTGGGGAAGTGGGCGGCAAGTTCCGGATAGACGGTGCCGCTGGCGCAGAAGAGATCCGGATAGCCGTCGTTGTCGAGGTCGATCATGCCGGCACCCCAGTTGATGTAGCGATGGTCATTTCCCACGCCGACCTGCGCGGCGACGTCCTCGAAATTGCCCTTGCCGTCGTTGTGAAAGAGGCCCATGGGCTGGTTGTAGAAGTGGGTCTTGAAAACGTCGAGGTGACCGTCGAGATCGTAGTCGCCGAGACCGACGCCCATGCCGGCCATGCGTTCCCCGTTGGGGTTGACGGCGATTCCGCGCAGCAGGGCCTCTTCGCGGAAGGTGCCGTCGTGGTTGTTCATCAGCAGGAAGCTGAACGTCGAGTCGCAGGCGACGAAGATGTCGGGCCAGCCGTCCTCGTCGGCATCGAGCACCACCGCGGTGAGGCCGAACGAGCCCTGCAGATCGGCGATGCCGGTTTCCTTGCTGATGTCGGTGAATGTGCCGTTGCCGTTGTTGCGGTAGAAGTAGTGCCGCGGCGCCGCCAGCCCCATCGGGCCGCAGTTGGTCGGGACGCCCTGGTAGTTGCAGTTGGGAATAGCGAGCGAGGGCCGCGGCCCGTTCACCATGTCCAGCTCGATGTAGTTGGCGACGAAGAGGTCGAGCAGGCCGTTGCGGTTGCGCTCGATGAAGGTGCAGCCGGAGCCGTAATGAATGCCGGTCTGGAGCAGGCCGGCTTTCTGCGTTATGTCGGTGAAGGTGCCGTTGCCATTGTTGTGGTAGAGCTTGTTCTGGCCGTAGAAGGTGACGAAGAGGTCATCGTAGCCGTCGTTGTCGTAGTCGCCGACGCAGACGCCCATGCCCCAGCCGAGGTCCTTCAGCCCCGCCTTTTCGGTCACGTCGGTAAAGGTGCCGTCGCGATTGTTGTGATAGAGACGGTTGCCGGCTCCCGCGGGGGTGTCTTTGAGCCACTGGCCGCTGACCAGGAAGATGTCCATCCATCCATCGTTGTCGTAGTCGATGAAGGCGCAGCCGCAGCCAGTGATTTCGAGGATGAAGGTGGCCGACTCGGTGCCGCCGTAATACATGGGCTGCGTGAGTCCGGCGGCGGCGGCGATGTCGACGAACTTCGAAAACGGCGGCGGCGCGCTTGCGGCAGCCGAGGCGGCACGGAGTCCGCGGGGCAGCAGGGCGGGAGCACACGCGGCGGGCAGCGTGCGCAGCAGGCGTCGGCGGGTCCAGTTGTTCGAGCGCATCAAGTGGGAGTCTGCCTGGGAATCAGTTCTGTGATTGCTGCTTTTGCGCCGGCTGGCCCAGCTCATGGCTGAGCTCCTGCGCCTGGCTGTTCTTCGGATCGATGCGCAGCGCGATACGGACGGCCTGCTGCGCCTCAGGCAATTTCGATTCCATACCCAGCGTCGCCGCAAGACTGATCCACGCGTCCACGTATGCAGGAGCGGCCTGCACGGCGTAGCGAAAATGCTCTTCGGCGCCTGCGTTGTTGCCGGCGCGCGAGTCGAGATAGCCAAGCTGGTACTGGGCGGCGGCAAATGTCGGATCCGTTGTGATCACCTGCTGGAGAGCGGCGCGTTCTTCGTCCGTCTGGTTGGCCTTGTCGAGAGCCAGCGCCAGTTTGTAGCCGATCATGGTGTCTTTGGGAAAGGCCTGGACGGCTTCGCGATAGAGCTCAATGGCACGCTGCAGGTCGCCTTTTTCCAGGACGGCGGCGGCTTCGCTGGCCTTGCTGACCGCGATGGTTCGGTTCTGCTGGTCTTTGACCACCTGCTGGTACTTGAGCATTTCCTGGCGCGCCTCATCGGTTTGGCCGGCAGCGCGCAGCGCGTTTGCCAGCTCGAAGTGCGCTTCGGGATCCTTGTCGCCCAGCGCGATGGCGGAGCGCAACTGCTCGATGGCGCCAGACGTATCGTGAAGGCGCGCGAGCGCCACGCCGAGGTTGTAGTTCAGATTCGCCATCTGACGCTTGAATTTGGCTGCTTCGCGGAGATGATCGCGAGCCGCTTCGTACTGGCCCTGCTGCCGCTCCAGCACGCCGTTGGTATAGAGCACGTCAAAGTCGTGCGGCTTCTCCTCGAAGAGTTTTTTCCCCAGCGGCTGTGCCGGTCCCCAGTCGCCGTTCACGACCAGCGTCTTCATGTACGTGATCTGGGCCGTGAAGTCGTCCGGATGCGCCGCGTAGGCCTTCTGCGCTACTTTCTCGGCTTCGTCGTCG
>DASSKX010000448.1:0-5441 GCA_035689925.1 Acidobacteriaceae bacterium | reverse complement strand
ACGAAACAGGGGGGCGATCCTGCTGCGGTCCTGTTCGACGCCCTCTCCGCGGCGCGAAGCCGTCAGAAAGACGTCGTCATTGTCGATACGGCGGGACGTCTGCACACCAAGTCCGGGTTGATGGCTGAACTGGACAAGATGCGCCGGACGGCGCAGCGGCTTATCCCCAATGCGCCCCACGAAGTGCTGCTGGTGCTCGACGCGACCACAGGGCAGAACGGTTTGCAGCAGGCACGGCTCTTTACCGAATCGGCTGGCGTGACCGGCATCGTCTTGACGAAACTCGACGGCACTGCCAAAGGTGGCATAGCCGTCGCGATCGCTCGCGAAATGAAATTGCCTGTGCGATTTGTCGGAGTCGGCGAGGCGCTCGAGGATCTGCTGCCCTTTGACAGCGGAGCGTTTGTGAACTCATTACTGGCGGCCTGAGGAATGGATCCACTTTCTGAGAGAACCTTCGTAAAGCGCCCGCCAGATCGCATGTCTCCCGATGAGATGTGGATGAACCAGGCGCTGGATCTCGCGCGGCGCTCTGTGTCAGTCGCGACGCCGAACCCCGCGGTCGGTTGTGTCCTCGTTCGCGATGGCGGCCTGGTCGGCAAAGGCTTCCACGGCTATGACTGGCTGGAACACGCTGAGGTCGCAGCGATCAGGAATGCCGGCCGCTTCACAAGAGGAGCGACAGCGTATGTCACGCTCGAGCCGTGTTGCCACACCGGTCGCACCGGCCCATGCACGAAGGCGCTCATTGAGGCCGGCGTTGCTCGCGTCATCATTGCAACGGGCGATCCCAATCCGCAGGTGAACGGAAAGGGAATTTCCGAACTGCGCCAGGCCGGCATCGAGGTCATCACCGGCGTTCTGGAGAAGGAAGCACAGCACGTCAACGATGGATTCGCGCGCCATATCCGCACCGGGCTTCCGTTCGTAACGCTCAAGGCGGCCATGTCGCTCGACGGACGCATCGCGCCCGCACCCGGCACAACACCGCCTGGTTCGCCGGTTTATCTCACGGCGGAGAGAACCCGCGATGAGGTCCATCGCATGCGCAACGCCGCCGATGCCGTGATGACCGGGATTAACACTGTGCTGCAGGACGATCCGCAGTTAACGGACCGTTCCGGCATGCAGCGCCGCCGGCCGTTGCTGCGCGTGGTGCTGGATTCCGCGCTGCGCATTCCGCTCGACTCAAAGCTGGTACGCACCGCGAAAGACGACGTCCTCATTTTCTGCTCAGTGGCGCCCACCGAGCGGCAGCGGACCCTGGAAGCTATGGGCGTAAAGGTCGAACGCGTCGACCCATCCTCCGCCGATCACGAGAACCTGCAGCCGCGCCGGCTCAACGACTCCGGCATCCGGCGCAGCGGGGTTTCTCTCAAGCAGGTGTTCCGTCGCCTCGGCGCAATGGAGGTCCTCTCGGTGATGATGGAGTCCGGCGCGCAGCTCAACGCCGCCGCGCTTAACGACCAGCATGTCGACAAGCTGACGCTGTTCTACGCGCCTGTGTTTCTCGGGCCAAATGGAATCCCACTCATGCGCGAAGCTCTCAGCGGAGGCCCGATCGTCCACGGCAGTCCCATCGTCGCCAGCATCGGCCAGGACATCCGGGTGGACGCGTACCTCCGCGATCCCTGGGAATAAACTGAACTCATGTTCACGGGAATCATCGAGGAAACCGGCGCCATTGTTCGCCTCGAGCCGCGCAGCGGCACGACGCGGATCGCAGTAGCCGCTCCGGCGTTTGCGCATCGACTGCGGAAAGGCGATAGCATCGCCGTCAGCGGCACCTGCCTGACCGCTCTGGAGATGGAGCCACCCATCTTCTACGCGGATCTCGCCGCTGAGACGCTGGACCGCACGTCGCTCGGGCAGTTGCAGCCGGGTTCTGTGGTGAACCTCGAGCTTCCTACGCCCGCCGGAGCGCCTCTCGGTGGCCATGTCGTTCAGGGGCACGTCGACGGCCGGGGGGAACTGCTCGCGCTCGATCCCGTGAACCCCAGCGCCGACCCGGAACTCACCGACTGGTGGCTGCGCGTGCGCGTGCCGGAGAATGTGCGGCCCTGGGTCGTCGAGAAGGGCTCTATCGCCGTCGAGGGCATCAGCCTGACGGTGGCGCGCTGGGATGGGGAAGTTGTCACCATCGCCATTCTGCCGCACACATATCGCGCGACCAACCTGCATGCGCTCCGCCCTGGCGCTCCGGTCAACATCGAAGCGGATGTCATGCTGCGTCTCGCGGCCGAGCAGCGTCGCAAGGCACAAAGCTCGTCTGAACTGACGCTCGAATACTTGCTGGCGAACGGCTACTGAGTTGGGGGGCTCTGGCGGTCGCTTCGGTTGACCTGCGCCCGCACGCGCTTCAGGAAGTCTGCCAAGGTTTGTCCCGGCTTCGGCGTGAACTTCTCCGCCAGGGTTTCCGCATGCTGGATGCGGTCGACGCGGAAGTTGCGGAAGTCGGTGCGCATCTCACACCAGGCAGTCAGCGTCCAGACGCCGCCCCAGAAATACAGGGCTAGGGGGTGCAGCCTGCGCACGCTCGGTTCGCCATCTTCGCGGGTATACGCGACGAGGACAATGCGTTGCTCCTGTGCAGCGGCGTGGAGCTGGTCCAGTGTGCGGCGCACTGACTCCGGGGCGCGGAATCCAGGGGCATAGAGCAGCACGTCGTCGATGTTCTCGCGCAAGGTGGGCGGCAGGACCGCCTCAATCTTGCGCAGGGCGCGATTGGCCGCCTGGGTCAGCTGCGTTCCACCCCAGGCTTCGACCATGCGCGCGCCCAGCACGAGGGCGGCGATCTCCTCGCGATCAAACATGAGCGGCGGAATGTCGAAGTCGCGGCGGAGCGTGTAGCCCACGCCGGCTTCTCCGGTGATGGGTACACCGGAGACCTGCAGGTCCTGCACATCGCGATAGATCGTCCGATGCGAGACCTGCAGCTTTTCCGCCAGGCTTCTGGCGGTTTGCAGCCGCCCCGACCGCAGCAGTTGCACGATGCGAAACAGACGGTCGGCGCGGCGCATACCGGCATTCTAGTGGGTGCTTAGACGGCGGCATGGAGGCCGATCCGATTGCCCTCGGAGTCGCGGATCTGCGCCACCCATCCGACGCTGGGGATGTGCGACTTCGGCTCGACAATGCTGCCGCCGGCGCTTTCCACGCGGCCCAGCACATCGTCGAAGCGGCCGTCGCAGTTCAGGTAGATAACGACGCCGTCGCCGGACGGGCGATGCCCTTCGCCGTACGCCACGGCTCCGGAGACGCCAGGGCGCTGATACGGGAAGATGGCCAGGTTCGGCCACGCGGACTCGTGCCGCAGCGGGCTCGCGAAGATCGTCTCGTAGAAACGGACGGCGCGGGCGAAATTCGTGGCAGGAATCTCAAACCAGGTGATCGCGGATGTGATGGTCTGTTCCAGAGTCGGCATGTTCTTCCTCGCTGTTCAGAAATGACTACAGGAACGAACATACGAAAGGCCTGCTGACAGCGTAGTGTCAGCAGGCTTCAGCAGGGGCTGTGAATCATTGCGGGGTGATGATGCCGCCGACGGGCGTGCGCCGGGGGTACTGCTTCGTCGCAGGACGCTTCAGGTGCATCGCATCGGCGATCGCGTCGATGTACTTCAGCCCTGAGCCGGTGTTGAAGAGCACGACTTTCTCCTCGGGCTTCAGGAAGCCGCTCTGGATCAGTCGATCGTAAGCGGCGGTCGCCGTTGCGCCTTCGGGGCAGAGAAACAGCCCTTCGTGCCGGGCCCAGTCGAGCAGGGATGCCAGGATCTCTTCGTCCGGCAGATCGATGACAGTGCCGCCGGACTCGCGGACGATCTCGAGGATGAGCGCGTCGCCATACGGCTTCGGCACGCGGAGGCCAGCCGCGAAGGTGGCGGCATTCTCGAAGGCCTTCGAGGCTGTTGCGCCTTCTTTCCATGCCCGGGAGACTGGGGCGCAGCCGGAGGCCTGCACCGCGATCATCTTCGGACGGCGCCCGGAGACCCAGCCAAGCTCCTCCATCTCCTCAAAGGCCTTCCACATGCCGATGAGGCCGACACCGCCGCCAGTGGGGTAGAAGACGGCGTCGGGATAGGTCCAGCCCATCTGCTCGACCAGTTCGTAGCCCATGGTCTTCTTGCCCTCGACGCGGAAGGGCTCTTTGAGGCTGCTGACGTCAAACCAGCCTTCGCTGGCTTTGCGCTCGGCGACGATGCGGCCGCAGTCGGAGATGAGGCCGTCGACCAGGGTGACGTGGGCTCCGTAGACCTCGCCTTCGAGGTAGTTGGCCATCGGCACGTCGCGCGGCATGAAGATGTGGGCCTCGATGCCGGCGGCGGCGGCGTAGGCGGCCAGCGCGGAGGCAGCGTTGCCGGCGGAGGGGGCGGCCAGCTTCTTCAGTCCGTAGTGCCGGGCCATGCTGACGGCGGCGGACATGCCGCGGGCCTTGAAGCTGCCGGTGGGGTTGTTGGCTTCTTCCTTGATCAGCAGCCCGGGGTAGCGGCGGGAGGGGAGGAGCGGCGTCCAGCCTTCGCCGAGAGTGACCGGGACGACCTCCGGCAGGACGGCGGCATAGCGCCACATCGAGGGGACGGCGTCCGGGCCGGGCCGCTGGGCGGTCTTCTTCAGCGACTCAAGGTCATATCGAACATAGAGGGTTCCGGCGCAGGCGGGGCAGACGGTCTGGGGCGTGTCGGCAGAGACATGCTGATGACAGCGGGAGCACTCGAGGTAGCTGATGGCAGGCACGGAGACAGCATACAGGCTGAGAATCAGCCCGCTGAATCATACGGAGAAAATAAGGCCCTATCGGCTAAGTCGCTGATTCTACGTTTGCTGAGACAGAGGATTAACGCGTGATCCAATACCAGCCCAGTTATTACGCGCGCATGAAATACAAATTGCGACGGATTACTACAGCGTTACCCAGTGGGACGGAAGCCCGCATCTCTCTATACAGTCCGGAACGCCCGTCCGGAGAAACAGTCCTCGGAGCCCGTCTGGAGAACCCGCCATGCCTCGCGCCACTCGTCTTGCCCCTGCTGTCCTCGCGCCAGCAGTGTTGTTCTGGATCGTCAGCCTCGCGGGGTGCGGCGGCTCCGCCAGCATGAGCAGCAACACCGGCACCGGCTCCGGCGGGTCGGGCGGCAGCGGTGGCTCAGGCGGATCCGGCGGATCGGGAGGTGGCGGCGGCGGAACTCCCAGCGCCGTCGTTTGCCCCTCGGTGCAGGTCGCCCAGGCTGGTCCGCAACCATTTCCTCCGGCGCCCCCGGTTCCTCCGCCGACGCCGGGTTCGACGTCCGCAGGACAGGCCTGTATCTCGACGCCGGGCGATGGGGCGAGCGTCACGTCGCCACTGACGATGACCGCCGTCGCCAACATGAACCAGGCGGCCTTCCAGTACCAGCGCGTGTATATCGACGGTACCGCTGACTACTTCACCTTCTACAACCAGTT
>DASSKX010000447.1:0-5395 GCA_035689925.1 Acidobacteriaceae bacterium | reverse complement strand
CAATTGTCCGTGACGGTTCCCCCACACATCGGGTGCAGACTGTCGAAATCGTGCCCGGTTCGCAGGATGTTGATAAAGGTCTGCAGATCGTTGCCACCCTCGGGGTTGCCGCTGAAATCGGGCGTCAGGTTGCGGCTGATGATGTTCGGCCCCAGCCCCGGACCGGCGTACAAAGGACTGTTCGGGTCCAGCACAATCCCCGGCCCCACCGGCCCGAAGTTCGAGCCGCCGTTCAGGTACGTTGCCTGGTTATACGCTGCGGGGGGACTGCTCGGCGGGGACAGCAGATAGGGATTGTGCGTGAACGTGTACTCATTCGCCGGATCGGACGTGTGACAGCCATTGCAATCCGCCTGCGCGTTCACGATGAAGCTGCCCAGACCAACAAGCGCCGGATCCTTGCCCTGCGTCTTGAGGAACGCAGGGGCAATTTGCCAGCCGATGGCGATCTCCGCCTGCTCCGAGTTAGCCGCCTGCGCCGCGGCAGGAAGCCCGTTGTCCTGAGCATGCGCTCTGATCGGACCAGGCTTGATGCCGACCAGTGCAATCAACCCGCTAATGGAAATGGCCGCTATGGCCGCCTTCACGATTCTTGTCGATTCCATTTCAGAGATCTCCTTGGGGGGAGACCAGCGCGTGGCTGAAAGTGCCGCCCATCAACCGCGATACTGGAGTTAGGGTGGACTCGTTGAGCGCAATGCGACGGTGCAGCGGTCAAGCGCCGAACAACCCTTCGCCCATCGCCAGACATGCTGGCAGGCGAGAGGGATGCCGCAACTTTTGAGCTTGGCCTGAAGAGATTTTTTTAACGTGCGGCGGAGCGGGAACACACGACCGGAAGGAATCAGCGCAAATCAGCGGTTAGCGATGCTTGCATGAAAGCCATGAGATTGGAAATGAGCGCTGCATGCCCCTTTTCATGAGATCAAAGCAGGCAAGATGCAAACCAGCCACGGCTCGTTTGCGCAACAATGCCAGTTGCCCTACGGCATGTTCCCCGCCAGCGCGTTCACCACCAGCATTGCCGTCCTCATATCGCACCCTGTCGCCTTCTGGTAGCGCTCCTCCGCCTCTCCGAGCTGATGCTTCCGGACCATCGCCAGCAGTTCCCCCCGCAGCGGCTCCTTAATCCCCGCAGCGATCGCCTTATAGTGGGCCCGGTCAGCCGCCGCGTCCTTGTAATCCCGAATCGCCCGCGCCGTCATGCACGGAAAGACGCTCATCCAGCGCCCATTCTCGTGGACCAGATACAACGCCAGCTGTCCGCCATCGCGCGTCTGCGGATACTGATAGTCGATATGCAGCTCCCGCTCCGGCTTCACCAGGAAATACCCCAGCTGAGCGGCCGCCTTCAGATTTCCCTCATTGATCGGCATCAGCATCAGCAGATACCCCGGCGCAACAACCTCATCGCGCATCTCCGTCCGCTGGATCTCGTCGTAAACCGGCTTGGTCTCCGCCGTCACGCAGGCCCGGGACCGCGGCTCGATCAGCGCCGTCAGCCGCGCTGCATCCTTCGCATTCCACGCCGCCACATACTCCGCCGCGAACGCCTTCACGTCCGCCGGCACATGCGTGTACGACTCCATCCGCTTCAGCTCCTCCGGCGACATCCTGGAAGAATTTTGCCCCTGCGCCCCCGCAATCACCGCACATAACCCGGCCACAACACACATCGCCCGCCCAGCTCGCATAAGGGTCCTCAAAGGAAGTGTTCCCCGCAGCTTGCCATCGAACCGCCACCGCCGCAAGTACTTCCCCATCCACCCATCCCAGCCTCCGACGCATCCACGGATTTATAATCCGACACAGTTTTTGTACGCGCATTCATCCAGTCCCACGCAGCGCAGATCCCCGACTCACACTGAGAGAGGTGGCTCCATGGCAGCTTCGAATCCGACCCTTGAAATCCTCAAACCCCGCGCCGGCTGGATCGCCAATCGCCGTGCCGAAGCCGCCCGCACCGGCGACACCAACATGTCGCAGATGCACTTCGCCCGCAAAGGCCTCATCACCGAAGAAATGGCCTACGTCGCCAAACGCGAGAGCCTCGCCCCCGAGCTCATCCGCGACGAAGTCGCCGCCGGACGCCTCATCATCCCCGCCAACATCAATCACCCTGAGCTCGAGCCGATGGGCATCGGGATCGCCACGCGCTGCAAAGTCAACGCCAACATCGGCAACTCCGCCATCACCTCCAACATCGACGAAGAACTCCGCAAGCTGCACATGGCCGTCCAGCACGGCGCCGACACCGTCATGGACCTCTCCACCGGCGGCAGCATCCCCGAAATCCGTGACACGATCCTCCGCCACTCGCCCGTCCCCATCGGCACCGTCCCCATTTACGAAGCCCTCGCCCGCGTCAAGCGCCTCGAAGACCTCAACATCGACGTCTACCTCGAAGTCATCGAAGAACAGGCCCAGCAGGGCGTCGACTACTTCACCGTCCACGCCGGCGTGCTCATCCAGTACGTGCCCATGGTGGCCAGGCGCATCACCGGCATCGTCAGCCGCGGCGGCGCCATCCTCGCCCAGTGGATGACCCACCACCACAAGCAGAATTTCCTCTACGAGCACTTCGACCGCATCGTCAAAGTCATGGCGAAGTACGACGTCAGCTTCTCCCTCGGCGACGGACTCCGCCCCGGCTCGGTCGCCGACGCCTCCGACGAAGCGCAGTTCTCCGAGCTCAAAACCCTCGGCGAGCTCACCGCCAAGGCCTGGGAGTCCGACGTGCAGGTCATGATCGAAGGCCCGGGCCACGTCCCGCTCGACAAGATCAAAGAGCAGGTCGACAAGGAAGTCGAGTACTGCTTCGGCGCGCCCTTCTACACCCTCGGCCCCCTCGTCACCGACATCGCCCCGGGCTACGACCACATCACCAGCGCGATCGGCGCGGCCCTCATCGGCTGGCACGGTGCCTCCATGCTCTGCTACGTCACGCCCAAGGAGCACCTCGGCCTGCCCAACGAAAAAGACGTGAAGGACGGCATGATCGCCTACAAGATCGCCGCCCACGCCGCCGATATCGCCCGCCACCGGCCCGGCGCCCGCGACCGCGACGACGCCATCAGCTACGCCCGCTACACCTTCGACTGGGAGAAGCAGTTCGCCCTCTCCCTCGACCCCGAAACCGCCCGCTCCATGCACGACGAGACCCTGCCCGACGACTACTACAAGGAAGCCGCCTTCTGCTCCATGTGCGGCCCTAAGTTCTGCTCCATGAACTGGTCCAGCAAGGTCGACGAGTTCAACAAGAGCGTCCACGGCCTCGAAAAGCAGGACCTCAGCGAACTCGTCACCCTCCAGGCGCGCCAGTTGAGCGAAAAGAAGTAGTCATTCCGCATTCGCACCATCGAAAAGCCGGACCTTTTTGCGGTCCGGCTTTTGTATTTCGCGCCAAAATGCGCAACCATCGATCCATCAGCCGTATCAGACTGAAGAAGTGCTACTTCAAATGGCAGCAGAAAGGGATGAGCATGGGAAAATTTTGGGCAGCATTTGGCATTGGAGTTGCCGCTGGAGCAATTTTGGCCCTCATCTACGCTCCCCAAACCGGTGAGCGGACCCGGCGGCAAATTCGCCGCAAATACGAAGACGCCAGCGACTACGTCCGCAAATCCGCCGGCGACGTGGGCGACCGCGCCGCCAAGTACTACAAGAAGGGCCGCGAAGCCGTCGGCGATGTCGTGGATTCCGCGCAGAACCTCGCCACCGCCGCCAAACGCGTCGTCCCCTTCGGTTAACCGCCATTTTCACCGAAGATGAACCGGGTACCCCATCCTTTTCGTCCGCAGTGGGGCGGCAAGGATGGGGCCTGATCACGCGACGTTACGGCGCAAACGTAACCCGCTCGACCCTGCGCCGCGCCCGTACCAGTGTCAGCCCGAGATTCTCTTCGATGGCCGATCGGACTCCCTCGGCACCAGGCGCATCCAGCCCCACAATCGCGCTAAACTCCCCGGACCCGCCCGCTTCGTTCACCACCGCCATGCCGAGGTATATCTCCAGTACCCTGGCGACCTGGTCCGGCGAGCACCGCTCCAGAATCAGCTTCCGCGTGTCCCGCTCATACATACACACCCGCCGCCCTTTTCCCGACTCGGCGGGCTGCAGCAGGCTCTCCATCTTCGGCGTCCCCTGCACCACCCACACATCCTCCTCCTCGTTCGTGCGAACCAGGTGCAGATGTGCCGCTTGTGCCACGGCCAGTTGAATCGCCGGTCCCAAATCCTCCAGCGTCGTCCCCCGCGGAGCCTCTACGTGCAGGGAATACCGGCCCTGCGGAAACCCCTGTATTCGAACTTGATCCAGAGGCAGTCCCATGAACCCGGTCAGCGCCTGCACTGGCATGTTGACTACGTCCAGCTTCAGCGCTCCACCGGGCTGGGAGTTATCCACGGCGCTCGATTGCCCGTTCATCACCCCGCCGTACCGAAATGTCCACCAGCGCATCCCCGCTCGCCGCCGCCAGTGCATCCAGCTTCGCCGCGTCCTTGAGCGCCTGCCGATGCGGTGACTCGTTGACGTCGCGCGGAAATTCCACCTTCTTTCCCGCCGCCAGATTCAGCAGCGCCGCCCCGGTCAGCTGCGTCGGATCCAGGATCGCCGCGATTCTGCCTGTTGCATCGACAACTACCGTCCGGGGTCTGCTGTCCGCACCATAAGCCCGAAGCGTCTTTCCGGTCGTGTCGATCCCCAGCCAGCCGCTGATCGGGATTCTCGCCACGAACCGCTCCACAGTCTCCGCAGGCTCGTCATCCACGGCAATGAATTGCACACAATCCGATCCCACCGAGCGCGTGATCGAATTCAGGTGCCGAATTTGCGCGATGCACGGAGGACACCACGTCGCCCAGAACTCCAGCACGACCTTGCCGCGCAGTGCAGGCCAGTCGGTCCTCGCACCAGGCGCCGCATGCAGCAGCTTTGTGAACCGCAGCGCAGGAGCAGCCTGCCCCACTGCGATCTGGCCTCCAGCATGAGCCGCGCTCAGCATCACCATCAGCAGCAGCGCACCGATTCGCGCAGCTTTCATAGCGGCCTCCTGTCACAACGAGCGGCTTCCTGCCCAATACCGCCGACTTAGCCCAACCCTATCTCCCTGCGGGCCATGTTTCCTGTCAAGTATTACTTTTGTTTTCCCCTACATTCCACAGCACCTGCAAGCCAGGATAGCTGGAATGAAATAGCCCGAAACCAGATATCCTGAAATTAAGAGTAGAAATCACAAACGGCCGCCTTGCGCGGCCGTTGCTATTTGGACCGACCATGCGTACCGCGAGAGAACTTGGAAGCTTTATGAACCGAGCCGCTAAGCCCCGTCCGGGCCGCAGACATCACATTGCACAGTGCTTACGCCAAAGCACAGCGGAATCAACTGCATGCGTTG
>DASSKX010000446.1:0-2016 GCA_035689925.1 Acidobacteriaceae bacterium | reverse complement strand
GCCCGCCGCATCCGGGTTGGGTGTGGATTCCGGGCCATTGGCGGCATGAACGCGGTGGCTGGTACTGGATCGACGGTCACTGGCGTCGCCGCTGAGCTTCGCCGAATGAAAGGGGCCGGAGCCCTGATGCGTGCTCCGGCCTTTTGCTCTTCGGGCAAAATGCGCCCCCCACACAGAACGCGGAGCACACAGAGGACGTATTCGTACGAGTGGCGATGAGCTCTCGGCGGACGGTAAGATTTTGAGTCCACGAGGATCTTAATGACGCACTACGCGACCCTGCATACCCACACCGATTTCGGCATTCACACCATCCTGCTGAACCGGCCCGAGAAGCGCAATGCGCTGACGCCGGAACTCATTGGCGAACTGACGCAGGCGCTCGAAGCCGCAGCAGCCAATCACAATTGCCGAGTCGTCATCTTAAGCGGGGCTGGATCGGCGTTCTGCGCGGGGCTCGATCTGGATCATTTGCGGCAGATGTCGGAGGCGGCCACGCGCGATCCTCAATTTGAGGAAAGTTGCAGGGCGGAGGCAGAGAAGATCGCGCACCTGCTGCACACCTTGTACGTGCTGCCAAAGCCTACTGTAGCTGCGGTGAACGGAGCTGCGATCGCCGGAGGGATGGGGATTGCGACCCTGTGCGATTTTACGCTTGCGGTGCCGGAAGCGAAGTTCGGGTACACCGAGGTGCGCATCGGGTTTATTCCAGCGATCGTGTCAGCGTATCTGCGGTCGCAAATCGGCGACAAGCAGGCGCGGGACCTGCTGCTGAGCGGGCGACTGATCTCCGCCGAGGAGGCGCGCGCGCTGGGCCTGGTGACCCGAGTCGTGCCGGAGCCGGAGCTGATGCGAGAAGCGCGTGCGCTCGGAGAGACGCTGTTGCGCAATAGTCCGACAGCGATGCAGGCGACCAAGCGGCTGCTGGCTCAATTCGCGGATCGCACGTTGGCCGATGATCTGGATGCGGCGATTCGGGCCAACGTAGAGGCGCGATCCACAGCGGATTTTCGCGAGGGAGTGCGCGCTTTCCTTGAGAAGCGGGACCCCCTGTGGGTGCATGCCCATTCGAACCAGAACCGGGCGTGAATGGGCGCGGCGAACCAAAAGGACGCGGAGAAGCGCCGGGGACGCGAACTATAGTCCGACCACCTGGCGCATTCGTTGCACGGCGGGGCGCATTTGCTCCGCCGGCGTGTTCGCAAAGCCGAGGATGAATCCCTGGAGCTTCGTCTCGCCGAAACAACACAGCGAGAGGGGCCAGAGCCACAGCTTCTCTTTTGCGGCACGCGTGGCGATGTCGACGTCGTTGTAACCGGCAGGCAGAGTGACGGTGAGGTGCATGCCCGCCTGGGCTCCCTGGATTTCGAAGAAGCCGCCGAACTCAGCACGCAGAGCATCGACGAGTGCGGTGCGTCGTTCTTTGTAGAGTGCGCGCATGCGCCGGATGTGCCGCGTGAAGTGACCGCCGTGCATGAAGTCCGTCAGGACCTCCTGGAAGAGGTAGGACGGAAAAATGTCCATGGCAAAGCGTACGGCGACGAAACGGTCCACCAGGTCGGCGGGAATGACGATGTAGCCGAGTCGAAGAGAGGGGCGCAGTACTTTGCTGAAGGTGCCGATGTAGACGACTGAGCCGCCCGGATCGAGGCTCTGCAGGGACGGAATCGGCATGCTCTCGTAGCGGTACTCGCTGTCGTAGTCGTCCTCGACGATCCAGGAGGAGGACTGGCGCGCCCACTCAAGCAACTGGAAGCGACGACCGGCGCTCATCGTCACCCCGAGCGCGTAGTGGTGCGAGGGAGTGACAAACGCGGCGCGGGCGCGCGGGGCGATTCGCATCCCCGCGGCAACATCAATGCCCTCCTGGTCAACGGGAACGGGAACGGGCGCACAGCCGGAGCCAAGGAGCAGGGAGCGCACGAGCGGATAACACGGCTCTTCGGTCCACGCAGCGTCACCCGGGTCGAGCAAGACGCGGGTGGTGATGTCGAGCGCCTGCTGCGAGCCGGAGAG
>DASSKX010000445.1:0-3153 GCA_035689925.1 Acidobacteriaceae bacterium | reverse complement strand
CGACCAGCGTTTCCGCCCCGGCTCGCAGGGCATAGACCTGATCGAGCCGCTGCAGAACCTGGTGACGGGCGAATGCTGACCCGAGCGTTTTCTCTGGCCGCCAGTACCCCTTGCAAGCGAATCATTGCAGTACCAACACCTTCCGCTGCCCAAGCGACCGCCACTCTGCACGCGCCAGGCATCCAAACTTCGAAAAGCGTGGCGGCAGTCGCGCCAAGATGCGTCCGTGGCAGAAAATTGCCCTCGCATGCGCAACTTGCCGCTTGCGGATTATGATCGCAAGGGCGACCCGGGGGACCCCCGCCCGGCCACCGACGCGCCAGAAGTTCCTATGGCCCTTCCCCGGGGCCGTCAGTACGCTCACTCACGTACGTTGCACCCGTTTCAAGAAAGGTCCGGGCCCCATGCGCGTTCACCTCGTCAATCCAAGCAACAATTCGTTTGGCACGGCTGTCATCACACCGCGTTGGCTCTTCGTTCTGGCTGCCGCCACGCCCGCCAGTGTGGGCGATCCCATCCTGGTCGACGAATCGCTCGAGCCAATTGACCCCGCTACCCTGCAGCGCGGCGACATCGTCGGCATCAGCGTCCACACCGGGAATGCACTGCGCGGCTATGAGGTCGGCCGGATGGCGCGGCAACGCGGAGCATGGGTCGTCTATGGCGGCATTCACGCCACGCTCTACCCTGAGGAAGCCTTCGAGCGCGGAGACGCCCACTGTGTCGTCAAGGGCGATGGAGATCTCGTGTGGGCCTCCGTCGTCGCCGATTGCGTGGCCGGCACACCCGGCAGGATCTACGACGGCGGCCGCATCGCCGGCGAAGACTTCCTCCCCGCGCGCTGGGATCTGATCCAACCTGACAAATATATGTGGGCGTCGGTGCAAACCACGCGCGGATGCCCCAAGCATTGCTCGTTCTGCAGCGTCTGGCGCACCGATGGCCAGAAGCCCCGCCCGCGCCGCTACCAGAGCGTCATCGACGAGATCGTCACGCTGCGCCGCCTCGGCTTTCGCTTCATCGCGCTCGCCGACGACAATTTCTACCCCGTCACGCATACCGACCTTCGCCTCGCGCGCGAACAGAACAACCTCGCCCGCCTCGACGAACTCAATGCCATCCGCGCCGACCGCTTCCACCTGATGGAAGAACTCGCGAAACTCCCCAGCGACATGGTGTTCTTCACGCAAATCACCATGGAAGCCGGCGAAGACGGCGAATACCTCGACGCCATGCGCCGTGCCAACATCAAAGGCGCGCTTGTCGGCGTGGAAGCCGTCACACCGGAAGGCCTCAAAGCTGTCTTCAAGGACTGGAACTGCTCCGGCGACGCTCTGGTGCGGCAGCTCCAGAACTTCAAACAGCACGGGGTGCATGTGCTCGGCTCGTTCATCTTCGGCCTGCCGACGGACAAGCCCGCTACCTTCGACGCCACCGTCGAAATGGCCATGCGTGCCGGCATCACCTTCGCGCAGTTCGTCATGATGACCCCCTTTCCCGGCACGGTCGATTTCATCCGCTGGGAAAAAGAGCAGTCAATCTCGCCCACCCTGGTGGGCGATGTGCCGGTCACGCGTTATTGGCTGATTCCGATCGAAGTCCGTCCCAAGATGTTCACTCCGCATCCGTCCATGAGCTCCGACGAGATTCGCGAGCGGACGCAGCGCGTGTGGGACCGGTTCTATGCCCTGGATCAGATCTGGAAACGTTCGGCCTGTACACCCAATCTGCGCGCTCGCCTGGCCTTCATCTTTCTGTCGAAACTCTACCGTCAGATGTACGCCGGCACCGGTATCTCCGCCGACAGCGCTCGGCGCAGGAAGGCCAAACGATGGGCGCGCTGGACGGCACGGCAATGTCGCAAGCTGTTTCAGACGAAGCCCATGCCGGAGCTGCAGTATCCGGAATGGAGCAGCACTTTGGGAGCAGCGACTCCCCGGCCGGGCATGGTCCACATCCAAAGCCGCGCGCAATGAGCGCCGCTGATGAATGTGGCGCGGTGCGGCGGTCGTCGCGGCGGTGGTCGTCACCGATGCGCTGGTCGCCGCGCCTGAAGCCGGGCACATCCGCGCGGCCAGCGCCTGATGGATCCCGAGCCGCTGCCCGAGGGACATTTGCGGTGGAAGACGCCCAACCTGCTGCTAATGCAGCACGTGGCCGGATCGACGCCGAAGTTCATGGTGCGCACGATGCAGTTCGCCACCGACCAGGTGGATCGGTATATAAAAGGCGAGTCGCTGCAGAACGTCGTGACGGGAGAATACTGCCCCCCGGCTCACGATCTTCAGCGCTTCGGCATTCGAGTGCTCCTCGCTGGGTGCCAGCGAACCCTTTGGAAAGGTTCAACCGACTCGAACGGCAATCCGTCCGAAGCCGAATCTCGGCGCCTGCACCTGTTGCGAGGTACAACACTCCCTTCGTGGCGCGAAATGACGCTCTTATGCACACCGTTTTCTGGTCTCTTCGAGACAACAACAACATGGTTACCTGCGTCATCATTAATAACCAATTTTTTTGGGCCTCCTGAGGCTCGCTGAACGGAATCCAGTGTAGTATTCAAGCGGGCCCCTAACTACCTAACAAACACAGTCCTGCAGATTCACTTCCTGAATATCAGCTTCGTAATGATGTACTTCTGCCTTGCGGTCCACGGACTACACAGGAATAAACAATCCGGAACGCGTCGGCGGTTCATATCGAAGTGGATAGGTCACAGAAGTAACCTCCTCTCCTGCCCTTTTGTGATCCCAGCTCAAGCCACGTTCGACTCCAGTCTCTGACCCACCTTTGGCGGTGAGTGCCGTGACTGGGGCCATCCGCTCGTGACGAGCACCCAGTCGCCTCGCAGGACGTCTGCGTGCGCGAACAGCCGACGTGTGTTCAGGCGCAGAAGGTGTTTTCGAGATGTCAGACTCTCATATCCCTCCCCCCTTTGGCCGCCTCGCCGCGGTCAACGATGCTCCCCGGTGCAGCCGTGTTGCGGAGCAGCCTTTCAACTTTCCTTCCGAGGCTCCGTGCCGTCCCCATCGAACTCGCAATTGGGCGAGTCTGGCCGCCCTCATCGTCCTGGTCTGCGGCGGATTGCTGCTGCTGGCGCGGCCTTGTGCGGCTGCTGTCACCATCAGCAGCTTTTCGTGTGCGAACTCTATTTAC
>DASSKX010000444.1:0-2205 GCA_035689925.1 Acidobacteriaceae bacterium | reverse complement strand
GCCCATTGAATGCGACGTGCAGCGTTACTTTATCTCGCCGGACGGCCGCTGGATCGGCATACTTGTGCAGGACCCGCAGACACCAGGCGAGAAAAAGCAGCACGATGACAAGGCCGACGCGGTCTGGGTCGATCACAACCCGCACGCATCGCGGCTCTTTCTGCTCGAACCGGCTACGGGGAAGATCACTCCCACCGCAGTTCCTCCCGATGTGCGGCAAATCGCCTGGAGCCACGACGGCAATCGTCTGCTGGCTATCGCGGAAGGGATGAACAACGCAGGCGATGTGGCTCCCGCAGCCAGCGCGTGGATGCTCTCCGTTTCTGATCCGACGCATCCGTCGCAGCTGAAGTCAATACCTGCGACGATCAGCGCAGCAGCCTGGTCACAGGACGGGAAGCGCATCGACTATCTCGCGCAGGCCACGGCAGACGCGCCTCCCGGCTATGAAGACCTGTACGAATTTACAGTCGCGGATTCATCGATCCGCAATCTGAGCGATGGATTTGAGGGCAGCCTGGCGCATGCGGAGCCGATCGCGGACGCCAATGGTGTCATCGAGCCCGTGGAGCGCGGCACGAACTCCACATTCATGCGCTTCGGCGCGGGTCGCCGCGAGGCGGTGCAGGTGCCGACCGCGACTGTAGCGCAGCTGAACACGAACGAGAAGCAGACCGCCTGGGCCTGGCTTGGTTCCAGCGGTGATCAGCCTCCGGCGGTTTACTTTGCGGACCGTTTGGGGGGCACGGCACGCACGCTGAAGACGCCGGATCTGCTGCCCGCTCCCTGGACGCATATTGCGCCCCGGCAGATCTCTTGGAAAAGCGACACTCTCACCATCGAAGGACTGCTTTATTTGCCGCTACAGGCCGGAGAGCATAAGGTGCCCCTCATTGTCGACGTGCACGGGGGACCAACGGGAGCCTTTCAGCAAACATGGGCTGCGTTCCTGGACTTTCTGGTCGGACAGGGATGGGCGGTGCTGCGGACCAATCCACGAGGTAGCACCGGCTACGGTGCGGCCTTTGCCGCAGCCAACAAGAATGACATGGGTGGCGGGGATTATCGCGACATTATGGCCGGCGTGGATTATGTTCTCGCCCACGATCCGGTTGACGCAAACGAACTCGCACTGATGGGCTACAGCTATGGCGGCGAGATGGCCGGATTCGTCGAGGGAAAGACGGACCGATTCAAGGCGATCATCAGCGGAGCGCCGGTGATCGATCAGGAGAGCGAGTACGGGACAGAGAACAGTTCCTGGTACGATCGGTGGTTCTACAACGGTCACCCGTGGGAGCACGCGGACGACGCCTGGCGGCAGAGTCCACTGTCGAATGCGGCGCACGCCAGGACGCCCTTCCTGCTGCTGCAGGGCGAGAGCGACCGCACCGATCCGCCGGGCCAGAGCCAGGAAATGTACCGAGCGCTGCGGCAGATGGGTGTTCCTGTCGATCTGGTGGAGTACCCGCGCGAGGACCACGGCCCGCTGGCGATGGGCATCTTCGGCGCACCCAGCCCCGAGCCGTGGCATGGTTTCGATGCGCGCCAGCGTATTGTTACTTTTCTGAAGAAGGCATTTGGCGAGTAAACTGCGCGGCGCTTCGCCGAAATTCCTCCACATCGGCGTTGGGCGTATACTTCGGCCCTCTCCCGCAATCGAAACCTCTCTTCGGAAAGGGGGCGTCTTCTATGCCCAGTTACCTTGTGCAGGTCTCCTACACGCCGGAAGCCCTGGCCAAATTGACCGCTAAGCCGCAGGACCGCACAGATGCGGTCCGGAAGGTGGTCCAAAAACTCGGCGGCACAATCGGCCCGCTGTATCTGTCCTTCGGCGATTACGATGTCGTTGGCATTTATGAAATGCCGGACAACGTCAGCGCAGCGGCGTTTGCGTTCGCCATTGCCGCGGGCGGCAGTTGCAGGGCGGTGAAGACTACGCCGCTCATCAGCGCAACAGACGGAGTCGCCGCCCTGAAGAAGGCCGGCAGTTCCGGATACAAGCCGATCGGAAAATAAAAGGTGGACTCGGCGGCTCTCAGGTTTGCAGAGCCGCCGCGAGCCTCAGGCGTTCTTCGTGCCGGCGCTTTCGAGGCGGGCTTCCGCCTCGGCGACTACCTCGTTGGCGTGCTCGTATTTCGCGGGATCCTCACCGGCTTCATTCCACAACTGCTGCCCCCGCTGCAACTGCTGTTGCGCGGCAGC
>DASSKX010000443.1:0-2655 GCA_035689925.1 Acidobacteriaceae bacterium | reverse complement strand
CTTGAACTCCTGCTTCAGGTCGCGCCGCAGCACGCCTTCGATCAGCAGGAACAGAATCGTGCCGCCATCCAGAATCGGAATCGGCAGCAAATTCATAATCCCAAGGTTCAGGCTGATCAGCGCCGTTAGCCCAACCAACGGCTCCCATCCATGCGCCTCGGCCGCTTCGCCCGTTGCCCGCGCGATCCCGATCGGCCCGCTCAGTTGCTGCATCACCGCTCCATGATGCGAGAAGAGCCGCCCCAGAATGTCGAGAATGTATCCCGAATTCCGCAGGTTATAAGCGATCGACTGCTCCACCGCCTTCGGCAGCGGCGATTGCTGGACCCGGAATGGCGGCGGCACCGCGCTGAATCCCAGCCGGTATCCTGGCTGTTCCCCGCTGAAATCCGCCCAGGTCGGCTGCACGGAGACGGTGAAATCATGTCCATTCCGCCGCACAACCAGCTTCGCTGGCTGGCCGCCGCCGTCATTCAGCACCGCGCTGATCGAAGGCACGCCATGCACCGCGTGGTCATCCACCGAGACGATCCCGTCCCCAGCCTTGATGCCCGCCTTCGCGGCCGGATAGGCTGGCATCACATCTTCCACCATCACCGGGCCGTCCTGCTCTCTCGGCAGCAGACCCAGCTTCTCAATTTCGAAGTCCGTCCCCTTCGATGGATCGTTCATGAAGAGAACCGTGCTGAATTGTTTCTCCTGCCCGTTCACATCGCGGGAGACCGTAATCGCCGCGTTCGAGTTGGCATCGATAGCCGACCGCTCGATCACCCGTTCCCACGTCGGATTCTGCACGTTATCGAAGCGGACAATCCGGTCGCCCGGTTTGAGTCCCGCCTGTCCCGCCGCTGAACCGGCCGGTACCACGTCGAGGACCGCGGGGCTCGACTCATAGACCGCGACCTCGTTATGCATCATGTAGAACCCGGCCATCAGCACGAACGCCAGAATGAAGTTCGCTATCGGCCCGGCCACCACGATCAGCATCCGCTGCCAGCGCGGATGCGAATTGAACTCGCCCGGATCGCCCGTGGTCTCCTGCCCGGGCGTTTCGCCGGACATCTTCACGTAGCCGCCAAACGGCAGCGCGCCAATGCAGTAATCCGTCTCTCCGTATTTGAATCCGAAGAGCCGCGGCGGAAATCCCAGCGAGAAGGTCTCTACGCGGACGCCGCAGGCTTTGGCCACCAGAAAGTGACCCAGTTCGTGCACCAGCACCATCACGCTGAGCACAACAAAAAACGACACGATCGAAACAAGAGCAAAAGACATAATTGGACTAAAGCTTGAGCACCAACACTCTACCGGGAGGGCCTGTCACCAGCAACGGAAAGTTTCGCGTCCGCCATCACTCTGCGCGCCGCCTCCCGCGCCTGGCGGTCCACGGCGAGCACTTCCTCAATGGTCGCCGGATGAGTCTCGGGTGTTGTCTCGAGAACTCTCTCTATTGTATCTGGGATGCCCAGGAAGGGAATGACGCCTTCGAGGAATGCCTCCACCGCCACCTCATCGGCGGCATTCAGGGCAATGGCATGCGCCCCGCCCTTCTCGGCCGCCTCGTACGCCAGCCGCAGGCAGGGAAATCGCCGAAAATCCGGCTGCTCAAAGTGCAGATCTGCAAGGGCTTCCATATCGAAGCGCAGCTCCGAATCCACTCGCTCCGGATAGCTGAGCGCATACAGGATTGGCAGTCGCATATCCGTCACCGAAATCTGCGCCAGCAGACTGCCGTCGATATACTCCACCAGCGAATGCACCGTTGACTGAGGATGTACCGTGACCTTCACCGCCGACGGCGGCAGGTCGAAAAGGCGGCACGCCTCGATAATCTCCAGCCCCTTGTTCAGCATCGTCGCCGAATCGATCGTGATCCGCCGCCCCATCACCCACGTCGGATGCTTCAGGGCCTGCTCCACCGTGATCTCGGCAAATTTCTCCAGTGGCAGCTTGCGAAACGGTCCGCCGGAAGCCGTCAGCCAGATCCGGCGCACCTCCCGCCGTTCTCCCGCGCGCATGCACTGGTGCACCGCATTGTGCTCGGAGTCAATCGGCAGCAGAGCTACGCCCTTGCGCCGCGCCGCCTCGGTCAGGATCTCCCCGGCGGCAACCATGGCCTCTTTGTTCGCAAGGCCGATCGTCTTCCCTGCCTCGACCGCCGCGTACGTCGCCTGCAATCCGGCAACACCCACGATGGCCGAAACAACGAAATCCGCCTCGGGAACCGTGGCCACGCGCACCGTGCCCTCCGTCCCCCAGACGACTTCCGTCTCGATGCCGTCGCGCTTCAGACGCCGCTGCAACTCCGCGGCAAGCTCCTCGCTCGCCAGCGAAATCACCTTGGGACGCCAGCGGAGACACTGCTCATGCGCTGCATCAATGTTGCGTCCGGCTGCGAGGGAGACTACAGCGAAGCGCTCGGGGTAGCTCTCAATGATATTCAGAGTGCTCTGCCCGATAGAGCCGGTCGATCCCAGAATGGCAACGCGCTTCAAGTGAAGATTTCTTCCGTGTAACTCAGCCAGCTCGCTGACCAGCTAAGTACGCATTAGCTACCGGCTACCGGCAGCCTCTAAAACGTCTGCTGCGCTAACTGAGCGTACCACAGCACCGGAGCCGCCAGGAGCAGCGCATCAATCCGATCGAGCATGCCGCCGT
>DASSKX010000442.1:0-11339 GCA_035689925.1 Acidobacteriaceae bacterium | reverse complement strand
CCTCAGTGGGGTTCACAACGGACAGCAGAAATCTCTTTCGGTCCCCAGAGAACGCCGCGAGAACGTCCAGCGGATACGTCGGGCTTCCAGTAGGCGTCGGACCCTTGTCGACAAAATTTGTGCCACGGACCTGTTGCTGGGGCGAATCCCCATCGACCACTATCGGAAATGCGCCGAGAAAGTGCGTCTGCATCAACTTCATCACCACCCCTTCAGCCGGGAAGCCGACCGCGTCGCCGGTGATATCCGTCAGCAGACGCAGCCCTCCTGTTGCGCAACTGGCAGTGATCTGATCAGAGTGCCGGAACATTTCGTGGAGGCAGAGTGCGTAGGAGAGCGGCACAAGCATGCCTGGCAAGGGATGATTCTGGCCGTCTGCCGACCGGGGGCGGTTGCCCCATTCATCGAAGATGAACTTAATGTTTCGCTGTTTCAGCCACGGCATTTCCTCAACGTACTTGTTCCAGCAATCGAACGCCCCGCCGATTCGATTCGCCAGCCGGCGCGCCCTGAATTGCAGCGGATCCTGGACATCCACATAGAGCTGCTTCTCTTCATCAAAGGCTAAATTGGGGTAAGCGTAGGTATGTTCCGAGACATTGTCGATGTTATCGGCGCATTTTTTCAGCAACCATCCATCCCAGTCGTAGATCGAACCGAACTGGTAAGGGAGGTGTTCCGTAATGGGCGGCTCCCACATGCTGGGGAAGAAGTTACCCTTCTTCTCCGCACCATCGACGGACTTCTCGCATATGCTGGCGCCGGAGATGGTGACCTTGATGTTCGGATCGACGGCTTTCATGGCCTCGACGATGGCATTGTGCTTGACCCAGTATTGGTCGAGCGACATATGACCATACTGCCACGGACCGTACATCTCATTGCCGACGGTCCAGTATCGAATCTTGAAAGGCTCGGGATGACCATTCTCCGCGCGCATCCTGCCCATGCGTGAGCTGGCGGGTCCGTTGCAGTACTCCACTTGTTCTGCGGCCTCACGCGCTGAGCCGAAGCCGCTGTCGATCGTCAGGTCGGGCTCGGCTCCCACCAGCCGGCAGAGAGCCATGAACTCATGAAGACCGATGTCGTTCGACTCCACCCTGTCGGACCACATTGGCTGCAGGCGCGGCGGACGTTTGTCGCGATCCCCGAGGCCGTCTCGGTAGTCGTATGTCGAAACAAAGTTCCCGCCAGGCCACTTGAACATCTTGAAGCCCTCTTCTTTGAAGAGCCGAATCATTCCAGGGTGAAAGCCCTGCACATTGTCCGCAGGCATCAGTGATACCGCACCCACGTGGAAAACGCCTGTGCCGGTGCCGAGGATTTCCAAGGTGGCCTCCTCTGAGTCGGCGGCAGGGCTGAATTTGAGCGGGAATTTTTGGTATTCGCGGGTGAGCGACGGGATGGTCATTGCTTGCGAATCGGAGGCGCCGGCCCCCCAAGTAAGGCGGACTGTGATTTTTGTGCCGGGATCGCCGGCCAGAATGACGCGGCCTTCGTAGGCCTTCCGACCGATGCGCAACCTGGATTGTCGAATGCCATGCGGTTCGGAGGAATCCAGTTTGATCCTCGGGCTGTGTTTTCCGACGTACGGCCGCTGAGTATCCATCTCGACCGTTCCCTCCTGCCCAACCGGCTTGAACGGCTCACCGAAAAACCGCCGGAAAAAGGGGTTTGCTGGCACTGGAGTCGGCGCACTCGTAATGGCGTTCGCAAACTTTCTGTCGGTGAGGACCTCGGCCCATACCTGTGTCGTCGCCGGTTCCATATAGCCGCCAAAAATCAGCGGATTAATCGGCGCGCCGCTCTTCGTCGCATCGACTCTCGCCTGGATGTTTCCGCTCGAATTGGCAAGAGCTTTCATCTGTGGCTGCAGCATCGCGGCTTCAGCTATGGACAGCGCGACAAATTCGCGCCGATTCATTGGCATTGTTCCTTTCCTCCGGACGTTCTCTTAAACGGATTACCCGGGCAGTCAACCCCAACCTGGGCAGATCAACGAGCAATATTACTGGTTGACACATTGCAACAGCATCTTTCCACGCGTTCAACCGTGGCAAGGCATGGTTCGAAAGAATCGATGTATCCAAGGGAGAAAGTCGACCTTTTCCATTCGTCACACGCAAGCTCTGAAAAGAAGCCGGTCGGCCATCAGTGATCGAGGTCAGATGCCAGTCGCCGATCCGGATCGACCAGCAACCAGGCAATTGCGCCGATAAGGGCAAGGATCGTTGCCGCAACGAACGACGTGTTCCAGCCGTAGTGCAACGCCAGAAAAGGTGTCAGCGATGCTGTAACGGCTCCCCCAATCTGGCATGCAAAGTTCATGAAGCCGGAAACAACACCCGAGTGCTCGCCGCCAAAATCCGCCGATGCCGACCAGTAACAGCTCTGCGACAGATACAGGCACCCGGCGCCACAGGCCAGCACTGCGCTGGCCGCTCGTGTATCGTGCGCCCGCGATCCTGCTACGAGCAGCAGAGCGGTGCCGGCGAGTGCTATGGCCGGAAGAATCGAACGTCCTGCTCGCCTGCTCCAGCGGCGTGCAATCCAGTCGCTCGCGATGCCTCCCATCAAGCAGCCAATCGTCATCGCTATAAAGGGAAAAATCGAGTAGATTGCGGTTGCCTTGAGATTCAACCCACGTACCTGGACAAGGTAGATATAAAACCAGCTGAAGAAAATCCATGCGATATAGCCAAACGCGAAGTAGCTCGCACTGAGAGCCAATACTTCGCGGCTGCCGAGAATCGTGCTCCATGGCACGCCAGTCGTTGGCGATATACCCGACTGCCGCAGATCCCCGCGGTTCGTGACGATGTGCGCGAGTTCATCTGCCGCAACCGCCGGATGTTCTTCGGGGGTGTCACGGGCGGTGAGATACCATACGAGCCCGGCGGCGAGGCCAAGAGCGGCAGTGAACCAGAATGACGCACGCCAGCCAAACCGCAGCATAATGGCAGTCACCAGTGGTGGCGTGAGGCCTGAGCCAAGCCCCACTCCACCAAAGATGATGCCGTTGGCTTTTCCGCGTTCCTGCAGCGGAAACCATCGTTCGACAAAGCGATTGGCCGCCGGATACATCGTCGCCTCGCCGGCGCCAAGCAGAAAACGGCTGATGATCAGCAGCGCCAGACCGCCCGCGATGCCGGCTGGGATCAATGCTGTCAGAACCGTAAACAGGCCCCACCAAAAGACGCTGAATGCCAGAACCCGACGCGCACCGAACTTCTCGGAAACAATGCCACCGGGCACCTGGAAGAACGCATATCCGAGCAGGAATGCACTGAATATCCAGCCCAGCTGTGAATTATCGAGGTGGAATTCCCGGCTGATCTCCACGCCCGCGATCGAAATATTGGTGCGATCCACAAATGCGATCGCGCTCAGGACCAACAACCAGCAGACAAGCAGGTAGCGTACGGGCAAAGTTGCGCGGGAGCGTGTAGCGGTCCTGTTCATTGTGGCTGCTGATCGAGTCGCTCCCACTATATCCTTTGCCGGCAGCTTCATTTCTCAGAATGCCTGCTGAAATTCCAGGCACCGGTCACCCGCATCGCCGCGCACAATGCATCGACATTTTCGCTGATTGCAATCGAAACTTTGCGTTTGTCAGTGGAATTGTTTCTCGGTTAGGATGCCGCCGTTTCCGGACTCTGGTGAACGGAAGTCGTAAACGTTTTCCTCGGGGTCGGCCGCAACTACACCCGGCAAACGTCACCGCTGAGGATCGCCAGTTTCCACCGCCGCCGCGCGGCGCATGATTGCAAATCCGGGGAGGAACATGGGCCAAATTACAAGGAGATCGCTGCTGAAGAGCGCTGCCGTTCCGGCGCTGGGGTCGCTCACGTTTTCTCTGCCTTCATTGGCGAAAGCTCTCCAGGCCAATAGCAGCCCACATCAGAGACCTAAGCTCAAAATCACGGACGTGCGTACTGCTCAGGTCATGGTCCATGGACCACAGACGCATGTGAGGATCTACACGGATCAGGGTATCTACGGGCAGGGTGAAGCGACCGATGCGGCGGTTGGAGCCTCGTCGCTGATTCGAGGTTGGCGTCGCTTTCTCATCGGGCAGGATCCGCTAAACGTCGAAGCCATCTGGGAGAGGATCCGCACCCTCGGCATCTTCGCCGGGGCCCAGGGCGGCCAGTACATCACCGCTCTGTCCGGTGTCGAAATTGCATTATGGGATCTCGCCGGGAAAGCACTTGGATTACCTGTCTACCAGCTTCTGGGCGGAAAGTTTCGCGACAAGGTGCGCATCTACTGCGACTCGGATATGGACGTCCCCATCGGGCCGGAATCGGACCGGAAGCTGCCGTGGATCAAAGCACAGGGTTTTACAGCGATGAAAATCGACCTCGATGACGCCCGGGATCCCGCGCGCTTCGACGCGGTGAACTGGACGGCGAGCAACGGTGAAATCGATCGCATGGTCAAGTGGGTTTCGCATGTCCGCGAGTCCATTCCGGGAAATATGGATCTGGCCTGCGATATGCACGGCCGCTACGACGCACCGACCGGGAAAAAGGTCGCGAAAGCGCTCGAGCCGTTCAGGCTGATGTGGCTTGAGGAGCCGGTTCCCCCCGAGAACATCGACGCGATGGCGGATATCCGGCATTCAACCTCTACGCCAATTGCGTGTGGCGAAAACCTGTACATGCGTTGGGGTTATAAAGACCTGTTGCAGAAGCAGGCTGCCGACATCATTCAGCCCGACTTTGAGAAGGTTGGCGGGCTGGCCGAGGCACAGAAGGTGGCCAACATGGCCCAGGCCTGGTACGTTCCCGTTGCGCCCCATTGCGTCGTTTCGCCGATCGGTCAAATGGCTACCGCTCATGCATGCGCCGCGATTCCCAATTTTTTGGCGTGCGAGTGGCACTGGATCAATCACGTGGATCTTTGGAAGGCGTTCGTGAAAGAGGGCGAAATCATCGAGAACGGATACATCACACCGCCCGATCGACCCGGCATTGGTGTCGAGATGAACGAGGAGGCTGCGAAGAAGGCCCAGATTCCCGGAACATCATGGTTTGAACCTCAGGTGTGAGCATTCACGAACGTCAGCAACCGATGGAGCACAGAAAAATGCGGAAATTCATGGCAGGTGTTCTGGCCGGAGCGGCGCTTCTGGCGGCTGCCCCGTGGCTCAGGGCCCAGCAGGAGTTCTTCACGGCGGAGGATGTGATCAAATACACGCCCGACTGGCATGGCGAACGCTTCGCTGACGGAAGGCCAAGGGTCCCTGACGACATTCTTAACCGCATGAAGACTGTCACCCTCGAGGAAGCCTGGGCCACTCTGCGCGCAGCGGGCTTCATGCACCAGTACGAAGACGGGTGGCTATCGATCCATCCCGATCAGGTTCTGGTGGGCAGAGCGCTCACCGCGGTATGGATGCCCGGAAGACCCGATGTTGAAAAGGTGATCGAAGATCAGGGTGCAAAGGATCATCGAAAAGGTGGAACCAACGCCTGGCCCGTTGACATGTTGCAACCTCGCGACGTGTATGTGTGCGACCACTTTGGGCTCAAAGTCGATGGGCCATCCGTGGGGGACAATGTCGGAAACGCCATTTACGCGCGCTCGGGTAACGGCATTGTCTATGACGGCGCCGTGCGCGACATCAATGGGCTGAACGAGCTGCCGAACTTCACGTCCTTCGTTCGCTATTACGACCCTTCACATCACTTTGGAACTCTCGCCACCGGAAGGTTGCTCAATTCCACCATGGTTAGCATCAATGGGCCCACCCGTATTGGCCATGCTCTGGTCATGCCCGGAGATGTTGTTCTGGGGCGAAACGGGGGGGTGATCTTCATACCGCCGCAGCTGGCGGAACGAGTGGTCAGATACTCGGAACGCACGCACCTCGAGGATATGTTTGGCCACCAGCGTCTGAGAGAAAAGAAGTACACCGCCGGACAAATTGATGCTAAATGGACACCCGAAATCGAACAGGATTATCACCAGTGGCTAAGACAGAATGAGGATCACCTGCCAGTGCCGAAGTCCACGGTGGAGGAGATTCTCAAGGAGGGCCAGTCTCCGGATTGAGGCTGAAGGAATGACCGTGCCGGCCTCCTGATCCTGCGGGTGCAGATGGTTGGCGTTACAGATGCTGCAAAAATGCCTGTGCAACGCTGGCTCAAAGCTTCTTCGGAGCCGTTCAAAGAGGTAGCTTTACGTCCCCGGGCGTTACCAACCTGGATGCGTCCCTGCACAAGGACGTCCAGATGCCTTACAAGGAGAATCCGAATCGAGGGAATGAGCCGAACCTCAGCTCCTCCACGTTGGGACCCATCACCGGCACAGGCACCGCCCGCCAATTGCGAGTGGCAGTACCTGTTCTAGGGGCTCAACAAAGGAAGAGAATACTGCCCTGACCGGCCAGGAGCCCTGCTGCAAAGGTCGTCATATATGTCAGTAGGGTCTGTGAGTAGCTGTCATTTCGGGCCAATGGTCGGTTCTGAAGGGAGCCGCCGGCAATCCCGCTCCATTGAACAGCGTGGCCACAGGATAGGACTGCCAGGCATAGCGCACTTCCTTTGGATTGGGCACAGATGGGGACGCCACGACAACGGCATCTCCTTCGATGTGAGCGTCGGCCCAGTACCACTTCCGGTCGTCTCCAGCGATGGAGAACTCAGCTAGCTTGTCGCCTTTGATAACCAGACCGCTCTCAGCATGGGCGAAATGCAGCCGGATTGAGCCCGGAAGACGGTCGACTGATTTGAGAGTCGGACCCGAGTACGCAATGTGCTTCCCGTAGTGCTTCGCCAGGGCGCACAGTGCGAGGCGATTGCCGACCGGTTCTTTATCTTTGGCATGGATGTTGTCCGGGTCGCCTGTATCTATGGTGATGGCGAGGCACGAATTCGGAACGCTCGCGGCGGCGATGGCCTGTGACTCGCGTGTCTCTGCCCACGCATCATCGACCGGGGTAGCGCTGTGGTGACCGAAACCCGGCAGGCTGACGATGTAGAAGGGGAAGTTACCCTGCTGGAAGAGCTCGCGCCAGTCGGCGATCATCGCAGGCAGCAACTTGCGGTACTGAAAACCCCGCGGAGAATTCTGCTCGCCCTGATACCAGATCGCACCGGTAAGCGATAAAGGGGCGATGGGTTGCAGCATGCCGTTGTAAAGGACCGTGGGCATGACGGGCCAGTTCTCGTACGCAAGTGGCAGAGGATGGGGCGGACGGGCATCCACGCTCAGCCTGCCTTTCCACTCGCCGGCCAGAGGAATGGTTTGATCGCCGACGGCCAGATGCAATTCTTCGGGCTTCGCGAGAAAGCCGCCATCGGGCTTTGTTTTGAACACACGAATTGCGACCAGGTTTCTGCCGGACTTGAGTACGCCCGCTCGAAGGAAATACACGCGTGGATTCTCGACCCATGCGCTGCCGCCGACAAACGTTCCGTTCACATATACCGAGTCCATGCGCTCGATGGATCCAAGAAACATCAGGGCACGTCCCGGCGGGAGCGGATCCGGCAGGACAATTTCTCTGCGGAACCATGCGACGGCAGGCGTGTCCGGCACGCCGAGTTCGGCAAAGCCGCCCGGGATCGTGACGCTCTTCCAGGCAGAATCGTCGAGGTTCGGGTCGAACCACTTGTCCCGGAGCCCGACATCGTACTCGTCGTACCAATGCATGATGTAGTTGCCGTATTCCGGAGCGCCTGCCGCAGTGAGCCGCTTCAGTTCGTCCAGGGGAACATTGAAATCGCCAAGCGGACGAAGTGCAGCGGCACTCGCCCAGGCCTCGGCAGGCGACCCGCCCACAGCATCGACGACCAAACCAATGGGAACATGAATGGTCTGCTGGACCTTACGGGCGAAGTAATAGGCAAGGGCAGAAACCCGGTCTGCCGTATCGGGCGTGACCGCTTTCCAGCTGCCGCCCACGGTCTGCACGGGATGGTAGGCGGCATGATCGGCCACGTTGAAGAAGCGAATCTCGGGATAGTTGGCGGCTTTCATCTCGTCGGCGCCATTGCGCGCGAACCGCAGCGGAAGGCCCATATTGGACTGGCCGCCGCACAGCCAGACATCACCCACGAGCACGTTCTGCAGTTGCACCGTTTCGCGGCCGGAGATTCGAACGGTGTAGGGCCCGCCGACTGCTGGCGGTTGAATCTTCACCTGCCAGCGGTGGTCGGGGCCGGCGACGCCGGAAGCCCTGTGGCTGCCGATCTCAACGCGGACAGTGTCACCAGGTTCCGACCAGCCCCAAATCGTGTCCGGCTTGCCGCGTTGCAGAACCATGTTATCCCCGAAGATCGGGCTGACCAACGGCAGGGGAGCATTTGCCGCTGGCGCAGGCTGCCTCTGCCCTTTGAGGGCGGCGGCTCCGAAGAGACCCGCCAGCAGGGCAGCAAAAAGAACGGCTCGAGAACTCATTGGCTCGACTCTCCTTCTACTCCGCGAAATTCCGGTTATTTGTCCATCTGCGGCTAAAGCCTGCCGCCGCATTACTTACCAGGAGGAGCCCCGAGGTTTGCCGTTTTGCGGATTCCCTGAGTCTCGCGAATGTCATAAATGGCGTCGGCGGGAAGGTTCTGAAATCGTTCCCGAAGACCATCCGGCCACCGCACCTCAATGCTGGAGATAACCGCCGCTCGCCCCAGACCAAAGTGCAGACGCGTGTCGTTAGACGAGTTGTAGCCACCTCCACCGCGGACTTCATCCATCTGTGTCATGCCTTCGGCAGAGAGCGTTAGCCGGGCGCCGATGGCCATACGGTTGCTCCCGCTGCCCACCAATCGGAAGAGTACGTGGTGGTTCGTATTCCGGGTTTCGTTGATGAACAGAGAAGGAGGCTCGTCCACGTTAAAGACGACGAAGTCCAGCCTGCCGTCATTATTGATATCTCCGAACGCGACACCTCGCCGCGATTGTAACGGTCCAGTGTTCAAATCAGCCTGATTCGCGACGTTCAGGAAAGACTGCCCCCGCATATTCCGGAAGAGCTGAATGGGCTCGCGAAACTTCGGTTCCGATTGCAGCCCATCCGTCAGCGAGGAGAAGTTCCCGTTCGCAATCAAAAGATCCGGCCACCCATCATCGTCGAAATCACCGAAACCTATTCCCCATTTCACGGGTGCGGCTGTATCACGCGCCAGACCGACTCCAGCGGCGACGTCACTGAACACGACATCGTCGTTCCGATACAGGCTGACCGGCTGGTTCCTGTACCGAGTGGTCACAAGATCAAGCCGCCCGTCGTGATTGAAATCTCCGAAATCGCCACCCATGTTTCCGTACGTTTCTCCATTGGCGCCGAATGCTGTTCCGGAACTAACGCCGCTTTCCTCGAATGTTCCGTTTCCGAGGTTGCGATAAAGGTAGTTGGCGCCCGAGTCATTGGCGACGAAGAGATCGGGCCAGCCATCGTTGTCGTAATCTCCCCAGATCACGCCCATGCCATGGAGCTTCGCCGGGTTGCTGACTTTGGCTTGTGCGGAAACGTCCTCAAAGGTGCCGTCGCCGCGGTTCCGCAGCAGAATGTCTGACTCGCCTGGCATTTCATCAGGCACTTCGAGGACGCCAAATCCGTTGCGCTCGCTGCCGGCCGTCAGGATGGGCAAATGATGAACGTCCTCGTTCACGTAGCGTGCCACGAACAGATCAACGGAACCGTCGCGGTCGTAGTCAGCCCAGGCGGCACCCGTGCTGAAACCGTCTACCCTCACTCCGGCTCGATCCGTGACATCCATGAAGCGACAACTGCCCTCGTTGTGGTAAAGGACGTTGTGCCCGTAGCCAGTCACATACAGATCCGGCAGGCCGTCATTGTCGTAGTCTCCAACCGCGATCGCCATTCCCCACCCACGAGTGGTAAGTCCGGCGGCGTCAGTGATGTCGGTGAAATGAATGTGCCGTCCGCTTCCGTCCTGACGGTAGAGAGTGAGCATTGGATCGCCGCCTGCCAGGTAGCGCTGGATTGTGCTGTCGTTGACGACCGCAATGTCGAGTTTTCCGTCATTGTCACAGTCAAACAGCGCGATCCCGCCGCCCGCCATCGTCTCGATCACGTATCGCCTCTCCGTCGACGAATGTGGAACGGATGTCAGCCCCGACTCGCGGCCGATCTCACGGAAAGACATAACAGGCACCGCCTTGGCGTGGGTATGACCTGTTTTCGCGGCTCTCCCGAGACTTTGCCTGCTCGCCTGCGCCGAGACCGGCTGAGGGCTTGAAGGAACGAAGCTACATGCAAAAAGAGCAAGTGTGAAGCAGGCAGCGGTGGCAGCGCCAATGCAACCTCGTCCGCTGTGCCGGCCTGAAGACGTCAAGAGATTTTTCCCACCTGACTCACGTTTCAGCAAACGATTAGCACGGCGAACCGACCTGAGGTGACGCTTCTTCATCGCCGACGAGCTCGCTCCCGGTATCCATTCCGATCACGGTTCCGTTGTCGCTCTGGTCTCAGCGCTTGTCCGGCTGGACCCGGACCTGCTGAAAAACGTGACCCATCGTTACCTTCAGGTCGTTGTAATGCTTGAATTCGCTCATTTCGTGTTCAGCGTCCGCAGTCCGTCCGACGCGCCGGTAAAGCACGCTCAGGCGGTAATGCGCAGCAATGTTGGTCGGATCATTCTTCACCGCCGATTCGAGAAGCGGAATCGCCTGATCAATCCGATTCATGCTGATCAGTGCGATGGCCAGACCGGTCTGCGCATCGGAGTCCTTTGGCCGGACCGCAAGCGCTCTTCGGTAGTCCTCCTCTGCCGTTTTGAAGTCGCCTCTCGCGGCGACAGAATCCCCCAGCCGGCTCCACGCCTTAACGTCGTAGTGGTTTTCCTGAACAGCGGCTTTGTATTCTCCTTCGGCCTGCGCGTTCATCGCCGGATCAGGAGAAGCGCTCAACTGCTGGGCCAGTTCAAAGTGCACTCCGGGCAGGTGCGGGTTGAGGCGGACCGCTTGCCGATATTGAGCGACCGCCCCGGTATGATTCCCCTCGCGGCCGAGCTGGCCGCCAATAATCATGTGCATCTCTGCAGACTCAGGTGCGACCAGCAACATGTTCAACAGGCTCTGGTCCATCATCTGCGATGAGATCCGCCAGGCCGTGAACAGAACCTGAGGGTCCTGTGGCAAGAGTTCCTCGAGCTTTTCTGTCACTGATGCAGCTTGCGCAAGCTGCCCAAACGAAGAATCCAGCTCGACCAGTTCAAGGCCGGCCTGCTTCTGAATCTTGCGGTCCTCCAGCTTAGAAAACGACTGCTGAAGATCCTTCTCTGCGGCGATCGGATCTCCGGTTCGCTTTTCCGCAATCCCCACGAGCGCCTGAATCCTCCACAGATCGGGTTTCAGTTGCAAGGCGGTGC
>DASSKX010000441.1:0-3922 GCA_035689925.1 Acidobacteriaceae bacterium | reverse complement strand
CGCCCAGAACCGTTTTCCGTGGAGGCTACGGAATCTTCTTTGATTCGGCCGAGGGGCGCGAGATCGATGACTCAGCCGATATCTATCCGTACAGCATTCGCAACTCTCTCACTCCGACGACAAATACCTCGGCGCCGAAGCTGACGAACAATATGTTCCCCTCGTTTTCCACTCTGGGCCCGTTCCCCGTACAAACACTAACTTTCCTTGCAGTGATCGAGTCCGACAACCCGTTGAACCCGTACGTGCAGTCCTGGACCGCCGGCGTTCAACGAGAGGTGGCACATAACACCACGGTTGAGGTGAACTACATCGGCACACATGCCGTCCATCTCCTGGACCGTCACGATATCGCCCAACCCAATGCGATCCCGTCCGACAGCCTGGCCTTCTGCCAGGAACAGGTCAACGGAGTCTACATCAATCTGCAGAAGGCGCCATGCAGCAATGCCAGCCGCCGACCCTACCCCAACTTCTCGAACATCTACATCAACAGCGACTGGCATGGGTACTCGCACTACAACGGCATGAACGTGAAGTTCGAGCACCGTGCTCGCGACCTCGCGGTCACCGCTGCTTACACCTGGGCCCAGAGCAAGGACGACAAATCGGCCGCGGCCGGCGTTGGCGCCACCGGTTCCGGGTTCCAGGGCTTTATGGACAATCACCATCCGAATCGAGACTACGGATTGTCGGATTTCGATGTGGATCAGAGATTCGTAGCGAGCTACGTCTACCAACTGCCCTTCGGCCGCGGGAAGAAGATGGCCTCCGGCGTCGGTCGCGCGGCCGATCTGGCGATTGGCGGGTGGGAGACTACAGGTATCGCGACCTTCCAGGCGGGATTCCCCTACAGCGTGACCGCATCCGATGTCGGCGGAGTCCTCGGCACATTCTTCCAGCGCGCCAACAGGGTACCCGGCTGCAACATTCACCAGGGCCTCACGAAGGTGCTGCAGCGGGTCAACTTCGCCTGCTTCACGCAACCTCCATTGGGTGTGTACGGTGACACGCCGCGTAACATGCTGCGCCAGCCGGGGATTAATAACTGGGATATGGGAATTGGGAAGAGCTTCCCCATCGGCGAGCGTGTTCAGTTCAAACTCAACGGGGACTTCTTCAACGCCTTCAACCATCACCAATACGCCATTGGCACGGGTGCTTTGATCGGCAGCGGAGCAGGCGGAGGATCCGCCATCAGCAACTCCATTACGTCGACCACCGCAGGTCAGATTACCGCTGCCTCTGCGTCCCGCATCATCCAGCTCAGCGGCAAGCTGGTGTTCTGAGTCTCTTGCCGCCGCATCCTTGTCTCCTGTCCCGCCACGTCTTCGGACGTGGCGGGTTCTTCGTAACGGAGCTAGACTCAACCGCATGAAATTTATCGGGGTCCGAATTTGCTGTTTCGTCGCAGTGGGTTGTGCGCTGCCGATTGCGCTGGCGCAGAGCAGCCAGGATGAACAGGCGGCCCGCTATGCGGCCGCTGGGCAGCAGGCGATGATGCAGGGAAACTACGCAGTCGCACAGCAGAATTTCGAGGAGGTGGCGAAACTGGAGCCGGCGGTTGCAGAAGTGCATGCCACGCTTGCCGCCATTTACTTCAAGCAGCGCACCTACGACCGCGCCGTGCACGAGATTCGAACGGCGCAACGGCTGAAGCCGGGTCTGCCGAAGCTGGATAGCCTGCTGGGCGCATCGCTTGCCGAGCAGAGTCATTATGCGGAGGCGCTGCCGCACCTCGACCGGGGCTTCCGCCAGGAGCGCGACCCCGACGTGCAGCGAATGTGCGGGCTGGAACTGCTGCGCACCTACACAGAACTGGGCCGCGATGCCGACGCGGTGCAAATTTCTCTCTCTCTGAACAAGCTGTTTCCCAATGATCCGGAAGTGCTGTATCACACTGGGCGTGCCTACGGGGCATATGCGTACGAGGTGATGGAAAAGCTGCACGACACGGCGCCGAATTCGATCTGGATGCTGCAGGCGCAGGGGGAAGCGAATGAAAGCCAGAAGAACTGGGACGCGGCCATTGTCGCGTTCCATCATGTTCTGGTGCTTGATCCGAAGAGGCCGGGTATTCACTACCAGCTTGGCCGTATTCATTTGGCGCAATTCCGCGATTCTCAGGATCCAAAGGATCGGGACGCCGCAGTCCAGGAATTCAAGGCGGAGCTCGATACAGATCCGCAGAACGGCAACGCGCGCTATGAACTCGCGACGATTCAGGCGGATCTTGGGAACCTGAACGAGGCGCATGAAGAATACGAACGCGCGCTCGAGAGCTTTCCTGATTTTGAAGAAGCGCTGGTGGGGCTCGCCGGCATCGACCTGCTGCAGCAGAAGGCGGTGGAGGCCGTTCCTCTGCTGGAGCGTGCGACTCGGCTGCGTCCCGAGGATGAAGTAGCGTGGTGGCGCCTGGCTCGGGCGCAGCGCGCAACGGGCAATGCAGAAGGGCAGAAGAAGGCGCTGGCTGAGTTTCAGAAGGTGCACAGGACCACGCCTGTGACGCTGCGCGGGTCGAATCCGGTGGATGCTGTGACGCCGCAGCAACTGGATGCGAGCGCTCAACCGCAGTGAGAGGCTGGTGGCGAAGAGAACTGATATGGAGGACGGGCATGAGATTCCGATCCGGCGTGTGGGGGATGTTTGGATGGTGTTGCGCTTGCGCGCTGCCCGCATTGGGGCAGAATGCGGGGACGGTCTCGATCGACTGGAACAAGACGGTTCTTGTTTCGAAGTCCACGCCTACGCTGCAGGTGGTTGTCAACCCGATGCTGGAGCGCGGCTCGCCTATCCACGACGGCTCGTTCCAGGCGCTGAAGGATCTGGGCGCGGATTATGTGCGGTATGTGCCGTGGCTGCCGTATCCCCGGCTGGCCGTTGCTGAGCTACAGCCGCCGACCCCGGGTGGCACGTCGTGGGATTTCAAGCTGATTGATCCCATGACCAAAGACTTTCTGGATGCGACGAGCGGTCACTCGACCATCATGAATTTCAGCACGATCCCGGCCTGGATGTTTCGGACGGATAAGCCGGTGACCTTCCCGGATGATCCGAATCAGGTGTACTGGCAGTACACGCAGGGCACAGAATTGCGGGATCCCAGCGGCAAGGAACTGGGCGACTATTATGCGCGGCTGGTGAGCTGGTACACGAAGGGCGGATTTACGGACGAGAACGGAAAACGGCACGAGTCCGGGTACCACTATTCGTTTCCAATCTGGGAAGTGCTGAACGAAGTGGAAATGGAACACAACACCACGCCGGAGCAATACACGCAGCGCTACGACGCTATTGTTTCGGCGATTCACGAGGTCAGTCCGGAGACAAAGTTCATGGGACTGGCGCTTGCGTTTCCGAGTCGCGAGCCGCAGTACTTTGAGTACTTCCTGAACCCGAAGAACCACAGGCCGGGGATTCCGCTCGACTACATCTCGTTTCACTTTTATGCCTCGCCGGCGCTCGACGAATCGCTCGACACGTGGCAGCACACGTTCTTCGATCAGGCGGATGGGTTCATTGCGGCGACGCGCTACATCCTTGCGATCCGCGACCGTTTGTCTCCGCAAACGAAAATCGATACGGATGAGCTGGGAGTCATTCTGCCCACGGACGGGCTCGAGATTCGCGCCAACAAGGCGCTGCCGGATCATATTCCGCATCGGTACTGGAACGCGGCCGGCGCTCTGTATGGGTATTTGTTCATCGAGCTGTCGAAACTCGGTGTCGATGTGATCGGCGAGTCACAGCTGGTGGGCTATCCGTCGCAGTTTCCCAGCGTTTCGATGATGGATTACAACAACGGCAAGCCCAATGCGCGGTACTGGGTGCTGAGGCTGATTAAGGACAATTTTCACGCCGGCGACAAGCTGGTGACGACAACTGTGGAGGGTTCGGGCAGCGCGGATCCGCCGGTGGTGCA
>DASSKX010000440.1:0-2405 GCA_035689925.1 Acidobacteriaceae bacterium | reverse complement strand
CGCGACCCTGAATCCCGAATGCCGCGGCGTCTCCCAGGCTTTGCTGGATCGCCATTATTTCCGTAAGCACGGTGCGAAGGCCACTTACGGGCAGTGATGTCTAACCCGGAACTTCCGTTCCCGCACGCTGTAGCTTCGAGGCTCGACCCGGCATGAATCTTGCCCTCTCGACCGCCGCGCTCGCCAACTTTGCGCTGCCGGCGCAGTCCCTTGTCAAACTCAGCGGCATCGACATCGCGGTCATCGTGATTTACTTCGCGATGGTCATCTACATCGGCTTCTACCTGAAGGGCGCTGCCAACACCAGCGAAGAGTTCTTCATGGCGGGCCGCGAGATGACCGCGTGGATCGCCGGCCTCAGCTTTGTGTCGGCGAACCTTGGCTCGCTGGAGCTGATGGGCTGGGCCGGATCGGCCTACCAGTACGGCATTCTCGCCACGCACTGGTACTGGATCGGCGCGATTCCCGCCATGCTCTTCCTCGGCATCATCATGATGCCGTTCTATTACATCTCGAAGACGCATTCGGTCCCCGGGTATCTGCACCTGCGCTTTGGCGATGGGGCCCGCGGCCTCTCCGCCATCTGCTTCGCCTTCATGACCGTGCTCATGAGCGGCATCAACATGTATTCGATGGCGCTGGTGATGAAGGTGGTCCTGGGATGGGACCTCAACTTCTCCATCTGGATCTCCTCGATCACGGTTGCCATTTACGTCGCGCTCGGCGGATTGCGCTCGGCCATCTTCAACGAGGTGCTGCAATTCCTGCTGATCTGGCTTGGCGCGTTGCTGATCCCGATTCTCGGGCTGATCGAGGCAGGCGGCTGGACCAATCTGAAGGCCCAGATCGGCATCCGCATGGGAGGCAGCTACACCCACCTGTGGAGCACCACTGCGCACTTCCGCGACAACCCCATGGGCATCCACTGGACGGGCCTTGTCTTCGGGCTCGGGCTGGTCATCAGCTTCGGCTACTGGACTACGGATTTCCTTGTCGTCCAGCGCGTGCTCTCTGCGCATAACCTGCGCGCCGCGCGCATGTCGCCGATCATCGGCTCCGCCTTCAAGATGGCGGTGCCGTTCATCGTCATCCTGCCCGGACTGCTCGCCCTCTCCGTGCTGCCCTTCCACCTCGTCCCGCAGGATATCGCCGTCCAGACAGGCCAGCACAGCTACAACGAAGTGCTGCCGCTGATGCTGGTCCGCTACTGCGGACCGGGCCTGCTCGGCCTCGGCGTCACGGCGCTCATTGCCGGATTCATGTCCGGGATGGCCGGGAACGTCAGCGCCTTCGCCACCGTCTGGACGTATGACATCTACGGCGCCTTCCTGAACAAGAAGGCCAGCGACAGCCACTACGTCGCGATGGGCCGCTGGTGCACGTTCATCGGCGTGCTCATCTCCGTCGGCACGGCGTATCTGGTGCAGCACGCGGCCAGCATCATGGACTACGTCCAGGCGCTGTTCAGCTTCTTTATTGCGCCGCTCTTCGGCACCGTCATTCTCGGCATGCTGTGGAAGCGCGCCACGAAAGCCGGCGGCTTCTGGGGACTGCTCTCAGGAACCTGCACCGCGATCGGCCTCTGGGCCTGGGTGCACGAGAACCCAAGCGCTCTGCGCTATGTGGCTCTTTCGGTCGACGCCAAGGCCATGGCGGAGGATATGTACCGAGCCCTGTGGTCCTGGATCGTCTGCGTCATCGTCACTGTCGTGGTCAGCCTGATGACGAAGCCCAGGTCCGATGCCGAACTGGAAGGTCTGGTCTACGGCGCAACGAAAATTCCCGAAGAGCGCGACGACTACTGGTATCAGAAGCCGATTGTCTGGGCCGGCGTGGTCGCCGTCATTTTCTGCATCCTGAACGTCATCTTCTGGTAGAGGACTTATGCGCGGACACTCGTCAATCTGGCTCTTCTCCGGAATCCTCCTCCTGGCCTACGGGATCATCATCTTTGCCACCGGACTGTGGGAACTTGCTCATCCGCTGGCTCATCCGCCGGTCCTCAACTCGCTGCATGCGCCCATCTGGTGGGGCGCCATCATGACCGTGGCCGGCCTGTTCTACACCATCCGTTTTCGCAATCACCACTAAGCTTTTCATTTGGAAGAAGGACATCCACTCATGCAGAAGAAGCAATTGACATTCGGCGTTATTGTTGGGAACCGCGGCTTTTTTCCCGATCACCTGGCCAGGGAGGGCCGCGAGGAGATGCTCGGCGTCCTCGAGAAGGCCGGCATCCGCACCATCACGCTCTCGCCTGAGCAGTCGAAGTTCGGCTCCGTGGAAACCCACGACGACGCCATCCGCTGCGGCGATCTCTTCCGGGCCCATCGCGACGAAATCGACGGCATCATCGTCACCCTGCCCAACTTCGGCGACGAGCGCGGCATCGCGGACTCGATCCG
>DASSKX010000439.1:0-3417 GCA_035689925.1 Acidobacteriaceae bacterium | reverse complement strand
TCGACTTCGCCTCCATCCGCATCCTCGACGGCGCTCTCGCCACCGAACTCGAGCGCCGCGGCTGCGACATCTCCGGTCCGCTCTGGTCGGCGCACGTCCTCGACACCTCGCCGGAAACCATCGTCGCCCTGCACCTGGACTACCTGCGCGCCGGCGCCGACTGCATCGCCACCGCCAGCTATCAGGTCTCCACCCTCGGCTACCGCGAACTCGGCCGCCCTCCACAGGATGCTGCCCGCGCCCTCCAACAGTCCGTCGCTCTCGCCGAACAGGCCCGCGCCACGTACGCTCGCGATAGCAATCGTCGCATCTGCATCGCCGCCTCCCTCGGCCCATATGGCGCCGCACTCCACAACGGAGCCGAATACCACGGACGCTACTCCATCGGCTTCGACGACCTCGTCGCATTCCACGCCGAGCGCATCGCGATCCTCGCCGCAACGAACGCCGACTTCCTCGCCTTCGAAACCATCCCCTCCCTCGACGAAGCGCACGCTATCCTCCGCGCACTCGAGCAAACGCCATCCGCTTCCGCCTGGATCTCCTTCACCTGCCGCGACACACTCCACGTCGCGCATGGCGAGCCACTCCGCGAATGCGCCGCCGCCATCGCCGACTCGCCGCAGGTGCTCGCTATCGGGATCAACTGCACTGCGCCGCAGCGCATCACGCCGCTGCTTGCTGAAGCGCAGGCCGGCGCAGCCGCGCGCAGGCCGATCATCGTCTACCCCAATTCCGGAGAAACCTGGAACGCGCAGACCCGCAGCTGGCATGGCCACGCCGATCCCTCCAGCTTCACCGCGCTCGCCCGCGAATGGTTCGCCGCCGGAGCGCAGGCCGTCGGCGGCTGCTGCCGCACCACGCCGGCACACATCGCGGCCATCGCCGCCGCGCGGCTCAGCCCCGCAGCCTCGTAGTATCCTTGAAAAGACGCGCCCGTAGCTCAGCTGGATAGAGCGGATGCCTCCGGAGCATCAGGTCGGGAGTTCGAATCTCTCCGGGCGCGCCATTCCCAGCCCCCTCTGCACGCAACGCCAGCCAGCGACTACCAGCGACCAGGCCCAGACGGCGGCGCCGTCCCGGCTACCTGTTCACCGCCCCTGATCCGAAGCCGGCTGCGCGATCGTTCTCCACTGCGTCTCAACTTCCGGCGGCAGCTTGTCCATGTGGCTCAGGAACGTAGTCAGCTGCCAGACCTGCTGCTGGTTGAGAATCTTGCCCCATGCCGGCATCCCGCTCAGCCGCACGCCGTGTTCGATGATGTAAAAATTCTGGTGCTCCGGCATATCGGCCGCGTCCTTCATGAACTGCGGCGCACGCGGGTACAGCGCGTCGGCAAACATGCTGTCCGGCTGTCGAATATCTCCGTGACAGCTGGCGCAGTTTGTCTGATACAGCTTCATACCCGCCATCAAATTAGCCGCAGTCGGCTCGGCCGGGTTCGCAAGATGAGGAGCTCGGCGGTCGACAGACGCATCCAGCGCCGGCATCGCTACCCGCATCTCGAGAGCGCCTTCGGGAATATCCGCCCTTGGATTCACCAGCCCAAAGCGAATCCAAAGAAACTCGGCCAGCAGCACCAGCACGACACCCGTCGCAAGTCCAACCAGGAATCCACGCATCAAATACGTCCTTCTTTCGGCTCAGGGAAATGCTCGAGGCAGATGCAGCTCGTCAACGCGGCATGGCCCTTCCGCCTGACGGCTCTCAGGCGAAGGGCCATCTGACACGCTGTGGTTGCGTTTGATTGCTACTGAGGCGTTCCACCCGTCGCGCCTCCCTGTGAACAGGACGCGGAGATGTGGTGGATGTCAGAGACTTTGAAGTGCCGTTCGGCCACTCCGTGATGCTCCTTGCCTTCGCTCTTTTCGTTCTTCTCGGCCGATTCGTTCTCGCCGATGGCGGCGCCCGACTTCACCCAGTTGCCCGTCAGCCTCACCGTGTGGCCAACATGCTCCTTGAGCTGATCGTTGCCGCCGACCTCGAAGGCCCGGCCTTTCGTCGGCTTCAGAATGTAAGCACCCTCGTCGTTCGGCCCTGACAGGCATCCGGTTACGCTGGTCTGGCCGCTGGCGGTTGTACTGTTGGTTTGCGCTGTAGCTGTCATGCTCAGGGTGAGCGCGAAAATAGCTCCGCCCAGCAGCATCCTGACCGATAGTGTCTTCATGGAGTCCTCCTTTCGACCTAAAGGGCCCGGCAATCCACAATTGGCCCAGGCAACGTGAGCGATTCAGGATCGGCTCGTTCAGCTCACTTTGCGCAGCGGATAGTCCGTCCGATTCTCCGCAACCGGCTGCTTTGAAAGTGAGCTCGGTGCATTCACGTTCGCGTTCCTGTCCACGCCTACGCCGAGCCGGTCGACGAGTTCACCGCCCAGCCAGCCGCCAACCAGCGCCAGCACGACGCCTGCAAAGGAAAGCGTCAGCGCGCCGGCCGACGGAATCTCCCCGTTCGCTTCCCGCATCCACCAGCTGGCAATAAACAGCAGGACCACGACGACGTTGGTCCCTCCATGCAGGAGCCCAATTCGCTTCGCTCGCGTCGCAGCAGGAATAACGAACCAGTCGACAACGCCGAATACGGCAGCGCACAGCCCGCCAATGATCCCTGCGGTTATCATCCAGAACGAGATGCGGTACCACGACGCGTCGCCCTGCGCGAGTCCAACGATATCGAAGGCCACAGCCGTGGCGAGAAGGCCCAGCGGAAACACGATCAGCATCGGGTGGATGGGGTGGCCCAGAAGCTTCGCCTGACTCTCCATGGAACACCTCCTTTCCGGGGCGATGCTCCCGCTCCGAAAAGGGATGTTCCCTTCTGGCTCGGGTGATTGTTATCGTATGAATTCAGTCCGAACCGCCCTCGACTCATACACTCACCCAAAAGCTGAAGGCGGACTCCGCCCGCCCTCACAGATTTATTGCGGCGTGTTCTCGTGGTGTGTCTGCCGCACCTTCTGCGATCGCGCACGCTTCGCCATCACCTTTCTCTGCTTCCGGATCGCACGGTCCCGTGCCTTGATTTGCTTGTCCGAAAGCCGGGCATTGTGCTTCTGCGCCGCAATCCGAGCCGAATTGTTGTCAGTCTGCGCGCAAACGGCGAACGCGGGCACCGCCAGCCCCACAAGGGCCAGCAACATCACGGCTGTGAGTTTCTTCACGACGATTTTCCTCAGGGATGATTGCGAGAATTCTACCCGCTCCGGTTCCAGTTCACCGCAAAAACTCTGAGCGTGACTGCATCGTTACCAGCTTCTTCGGCGTTCGTCTCGCCCACTCCGCGCCTATACTGTCCGCGTGAAACTCCCCATCCCCGGCCAGGAACTCGTCGCGCTCATCGTCGCCGTCTCCTTCGCCGCCGGCCTCAACGTCTACGCCACCGTCGCCACCCTCGGACTCCTCGCGCACGCCGGACTCC
>DASSKX010000438.1:0-3356 GCA_035689925.1 Acidobacteriaceae bacterium | reverse complement strand
GTTCCCGATCCAGTCGTGGTCACACCGGAATTGCTGGCGCAGCACAGCATCACTCCGGACGAGTACGAACGGATCCTGGCGGCACTAGGACGCGTCCCTTCCCTCACTGAACTGGGCATTTACAGCGTGATGTGGAGCGAGCACTGCTCGTATAAATCGAGCCGTGTGCATTTGAAACGCCTTCCGACGAAAAGCGATCGGGTGGTGCAAGGCCCCGGAGAAAACGCCGGCATTATCGACGTCGGCGACGGTTGGGCCTGCGCGTTCAAGATCGAGAGCCACAATCACCCCAGCTACATCGAGCCGCACCAAGGTGCAGCGACGGGGGTAGGCGGCATACTGCGCGACATCTTTACCATGGGCGCGCGGCCCCTGGCGGTGATGGACTCGCTGCGGTTCGGCCCGATTGTGCCCGAGGCGGGCACGGAGCCGGAACTCGTTCAAAAGAATCACTCGATCGTCGAAGGTGTGGTCGACGGTATCGCGAGCTACGGGAACTGTTTCGGCGTACCGAACCTGGGCGGCGAGACGAAGTTTGAGCCCTGCTACAGCGGCAACCCGCTGGTGAACGCCTTTGCGCTGGGCCTGGTCCGCAAGGACGAGATCTTCTATGGAAAAGCCACCGGCACCGGCAACCCGGTCATATATGTAGGAGCGAAAACCGGGCGTGACGGCATCCACGGGGCTACGATGGCCAGCGAGGAGTTCAAGGAAGGCTCGGAACAGAAGCGGCCGAATGTTCAGGTGGGCGATCCGTTCATGGAGAAGCTGCTGCTTGAGGCCTGTCTTGAGGCCATGAAGACCGGCGCCATCGTGGGCATCCAGGATATGGGCGCGGCCGGGCTGACGTGTTCGACGTGCGAAATGGGCGCGCGCGGGGGCGTAGGGCTCGATGTAGAACTTGATCTGGTTCCCCAGCGCGAAACCGGCATGAGCGCTTACGAGATCATGCTGTCTGAAAGCCAGGAGCGCATGCTTCTCGTCGCGGAGAGAGGGCGCGAGGATGAGGTGCTGAAGGTCTTCGCGAAGTGGGGGCTTGATGCGGTGATCGTCGGGACGGTACGGCCGGAATCTCGCCTGCGCATCCGGCATCACGGAGAACTCGTCGCCGATATCCCGAACCAATCGCTCACGGACGATGCGCCTTTGTACCGGCGGCCCGTAGGAACATGGAAGGCGCCCGTTGCGTTTGATCCGTCGGAGCGCACTGCATCGGAGTTGGCGAAGGATCGCGATCTTACGGCTGATTTGAAGACGCTGCTCGCAAGCGCAAATGTAGCGTCGAAGCGCTGGGTGCACGAGCAGTACGACTCGATGGTGCAGACGAATACAGTGCTTGGACCCGGCGGTGAAGCCGGTGTGATGCGAATCAAGGGAACCGGCGAAGCTGATCATGAGCGCGGGCTCGGCATGGCTCTGGATGGCAACGGACGCTGGTGCTACCTCGATCCCAATCTCGGAGCGAAGCACGCCGTTGCCGAAGCGGCTCGGAAAGTAGCATGCGCGGGCGCGACTCCAGTCGCAGCGACGAACTGCCTCAATTTCGGCAATCCTGAGAAGCCGGAGATTATGGCGCAACTCTCAGCGGCAATCGACGGCATCGCAGAGGCATGCACTGCGCTCGGCACTCCGATTACAGGCGGCAACGTTTCGCTCTACAACGAAACCAAGGGCGAGGGGATTTATCCAACTCCGGTGCTGGGCATTGTCGGCATCTTCGACGATGTGACGAAGGCTGTGCCGGCAGGTTTCCAGCGGGCCGGTGATGCGGTTCTGCTGTTGTGGCCGGTACCGCGTGGTGAAGAGCCAAAGCCTGACTTGAAAGTGCCACTCCAGCCCGAGCCGATGCGCTACTACCCTGTGGAGACACAGGCGGAACCCGTGCCGGACACCGATCCGGAGGCGCCTGACGCTACGGCGGCACAGAACATGTCTGCATTTGGCAGCTCCGAGTACGCAAAGGCGGTGCTCGGGGAGTTGTGGGGCACTCCACCGGCGCTCGACCTCGATGCGGAAGCTGATCTGCAGAAACTCCTCGTCGCGTTGGCAAACCGCAAATTGATTCGCTCTGCTCGCGATGTTTCTGATGGCGGTGTGGCAACGGCTCTGGCCCAGGCTAGTTTTGATAAGGGCATCGGCGCCAAAGTCGATCAGGAACCGGCGCTCATGACGCATCCTCTCTTCGGTCTGTTTGCCGAGCCCGCGTCCGTGGTTCTCGTGAGCACAGTGCACGAGAACATCTCTGAGATCGAGGAACTGGCGAACCGCTACAACTATTTCTGCTCGCGCATGGGAACGACGGGCGGAGACAGGCTCGAGATTTCGGTCTATGGAGACGTCTTGATTTCAGCTTCGATCGCCGAGTTGCGCGGCCCCTGGGCGAAGTCTCTGGAAGCAGCACTTCACAATGAGGTCACGGCATAATGATGAGCCGGTTGATGTACCAGGGCGTTCCCGGAGTCACCGACACAGCACGGCCGGAGATCGATCAAGCCAGTGCTTCACCTGTCTTGATCGATAGCGACCCCAAGCTGCGCGAGGAGTGCGGAGTCGTCGCCATTCACGGACACCCGGATGCTGCGAAAATGGCCTACCTCGGCCTTTACGCGCTGCAGCATCGGGGGCAGGAATCGGCCGGCATTGCCACGGCAGACGGCCAGCATCTCGCGAACATCAAGGGAATGGGTCTCGTTTCGGAGATTTTCACCGATGACGTGCTGCACAAACTGCCGGGCGAGATGGCGATCGGGCACACGCGGTATTCGACGACGGGTGATTCAGCGCTGCTGAATGCGCAGCCGATACGGGTCGAGTCCACCAAAGGGCTGATCGCGATCGCGCATAATGGCAATCTCGTGAATCTGGGAACAGTTCGCGCCAAGCTTGAACGCGACGGTGCGTATTTTCAGACCACTTCCGACTCCGAAATCATCGTCCAGCTTATTGCCCATTCGCGTGCCGGAACCCTGGTCGACGCGATTGCCGATTCGCTTGGACAGGTGGAAGGTGCGTTTTCGATCGTCATGATGACGCGCGATCGCATCTTTGCCGCACGCGACCCACGCGGGTTCCGGCCGCTGTCGATCGGGCGCATCCGGAATCAGGACGGACCGGACACCATCATCATTGCCTCGGAAAGTTGCGCATTTGACCTGCTGCGCGCGGAGTATGAGCGCGATGTGCTGCCCGGCGAACTGGTGATGATCACCAAGGATGGCCTCACGAGTCGTCAGTATGCGACGGGTGTTCAGCAATCGAGCTGCATTTTCGAGCATGTGTACTTCGCCCGGCCTGACAGCAAGATCTACGGCCGCTGGGTGCAGGAGAGCCGCGACCAGATGGGCCGGCAGCTCGCT
>DASSKX010000437.1:0-4765 GCA_035689925.1 Acidobacteriaceae bacterium | reverse complement strand
CTATCGCGTGTGCATCATCAAGAAGGCCCGAGCGGTCGCACTGCGCACCAAGCTCAATCTCCCGCCCGGTGCGCGCTATCAGCATCTCGAAGCAGCCCTGGCCGGATCGGCGCTGCCTGACTGCGTGCTCGACGCGGAGTTGGTCGCGCTGGACGATCAGGGCCGTCCTTCATTTCAGCTGCTGCAGCAGAGCCGGCGCAATCACGTGCCCGTCGTGCTGTACGTCTTCGACCTGCTGCATCTGGACGGGCATTCTCTGCGGAGACTCCCACTGCACGAACGCCGCGCCGCGCTCGAAGAGCTGGCATCGCAGTTCCCCGATGGCGTGCGCCTCTCCGCATTGCTGCCCGAAGAGGTGCCGATGGCGGACGTCGTCCGCGCCCTCGATGCGAACGGACTGGAAGGCATTGTGGTCAAGCGACGCAATGCGGCGTACCTCGAAGGCAAGCAGTCCAGCGCGTGGGTCAAATACCGGCTTTACGCTGTCGACGAGTTTGTCATCGGAGGATACCTCCGCCGGGACGATCCATTCTTCGACGCGCTCATCGTAGGCCAGCACCAGGGGGATCGCCTGATCTACAAGGAGAAGGTTCGCTTCGGCTTTGACGACGAGAAGAAACGCGACCTGCTGGTGCGCATGGAGCCGCTTACGACGAGCAGTTGCCCGTTTCAGAACCTGCCGGAGAAGCAGCGCCGCGGCTCGCTGAACGCGCAGCAGATGCGCGAAGCGGTGTGGGTGAGGCCCGTCCTGCGCTGCACCGTCGAGTATACGGAGAAGACACAGAACGGCAACATTCGCGGCCACGGCCGCTTCGGCGAGCTTCTGCCACAAAAGCCCGCAGCGCGATAACGGCGCCAGTCGCAACGCTTTCGTACGGTCCAGAAGATGAGCGAGCGTCCGCCGCCTGATGTGGGGAGTGCGTTGCGAAATAATGGAGAGATGCGTTCAGGCGGGCAGCGACAGCCCTTTTTCGGGATCGATTTCGGCACGACGAACAGCGCGGTGGCGATGTACGAGCCCGGCAGAGAAGTCCGGCTCGCCCGGTTTCGATTTCGTGGGGGAGAACTCCCTTCCTGCCGGTCCGTGCTGTACTTCGAGCAGTCGAAGACAGCGAGCGGTCAGCGGCGCGCGCATGGCTACTCGGGGCCGGAGGCAATTGAGCGGTACCTCGACGCTGAAGAGAAAGGCCGTCTGGTGCAGTCGCTCAAGTCACACCTCTCCAGCCGATCACTGACCGGGACGGAAGTCTTCGGGCGGCGGCACCGGCTGGAAGAACTGGTGACCCGCATCCTGAGCGATCTGCGCAGGCGGGCCGAGGAGCAGTTTGGAGTACCGGTTCGGCGGGCGACCGTGGGCCGGCCGGTGCGCTTTGTCGGAGCCGAGTCGGAAGAGGAGGACGACTTTGCCGTTTCGCGGCTGCGGGATGCGGTCGTCGCTGCCGGATTCGAAGAGGTCGACTTTGAACTGGAGCCGATCGGCGCTGCGTATGCGTACGAGGTGACGCTCGACCGCGATGAATTGATCCTGATCGGCGATTTCGGCGGGGGCACAAGCGATTTTTCGCTGCTGCGCGTTGGGCCTGCGGTGCGCCGGCGGGGACGGCGGCCAGAGGATCTGCTGGGCAACAGCGGAGTGGGGTTGGCGGGTGATGCCTTTGATGCGCGGATCGTCCGTAAGCTGGTTTCACCGGCTCTGGGCTCGAATTCCGAGGCGCGCTCGCTCAACAAAATTCTGCCGGCGGTGCCGGCGTGGATCTACGCCCACCTGGAGCATTGGCATTACCTTTCGTTTCTGCGCACGAATAATGTCCGCGAAATTCTGAAGAGCGCGCGGATCCGGGCACTCGAGCCGGAGAAGATCGAGGCGCTGATCGCAGTGATTGAAGGCGATCTCGGCTACCAGCTGCACCAGGCGGTGCAGAAGGTCAAATTCGAGCTGTCGCAGCGGGAATCAGCGGAGTTTCGATTCCGCGACGGCGCTCCAGGTGCGTCGATGATTGAGCTGTGCATCCCCGTAACGCGCGCGCAGTTCGAGAGCTGGATTGCGGAGGACCTGGCGGCGATCGAGCACAGCGTGGATGCCCTGCTCAGGAGCACCGACGTCGAGCCGAGGAAGGTCGACCGGGTGTTTCTCACCGGGGGGACTTCGTTTGTGCCGGCCGTGCGCAGGATCTTTACCGACCGCTTCGGTCAGGAGCGGATTCGCGGCGGCAACGAGTTCACGTCGGTTGCGCAGGGGCTCGCGCTGCGGGCCGCGGCGCGCGGCGACTGAAGAGACGGCACAGCGGAGCAGGCTTCCGTACCGGAAGCGCTCACGAGTAATGCAGGTGCACGTGGCGCCGCATCACTTCGTCGCGCGGCGGAACGGTCCACGAGCGGCGGCGGATACGCCACCAGGCAAAGATCAGCACACCAGCTGCGGCCGCTCCGGCCGCAATCTCAGCAGAGGTTCGTATGATGTTGGACATCTCTCCCAATTGTATTAGCAGAGAAGTTATCCATCCGTGATGAAAATCACTGCGGCGGCCGGCGGGACCGCTGCCGTGCGATAAAAAGCCCGAAAGGGGAATCTGGTCAGGTATTAACTCGGGCTATAGGTCCGGGGTGATGGGCAATTTGATCTGCTGCACGCATTCTGGCATGATTGACGCCACACTTGACGGTACGCCATGCCTCTGCTCCCCCACAGTTCGCATCGCAGCCGGTCTGCGTTTGGCTGTCCTGTAGAGGATGCTCTGGACTCAGGCTGAACACGGCCAGCGAGCGAATACCCGATCACGCAGTCGATTCTCCCCGGAACGGCACAGCCGCGCACAAGTAAGCTGCACGATCAGCAAACGTCCTTTGCCGGCCTGACAGGCGGCGGTTGAATTTCTGTTTGGAAGCAGGGGACGTGTTTCATCCGTAAATACCGTTGCGATTGCCGGAGGCGCAATGCTCGACAAGAGCCAGCCTGGAATCCAGAATCTGCAGCACGTCGTCGTTCTGATGATGGAGAACCGCTCGTTCGATCACATGCTGGGCGCGCTGCACGCCACCCGGCCTGAAATCGACGGCCTGACCGGGCAGGAAACGAATCCAGATACGACGGGAGTGCCGGTGCCGGTCTCGCCCACGGCCGAATATCAGAGCCAGCTTGACCCCGATCCCGACCACCACTTTCCGGCGGCCGACCTGCAAATCTTTGGGGGCGTGACGACCGCGCAGAATCCCAACCGCACGCCCAACATGCAGGGGTTCGTGCGCAGCTACTTCAACCAGCAGGCGAACGTGAAGCACTCGCGGCTCATCATGAACTACTTCACGCCCGACAAGCTTCCGGTGCTCACGGGTTTGGCCTCAGAGTTCGCGGTGTTTAATCGCTGGTTCTCCTCGATCCCTGGACCGACGCTGTGCAATCGAGCCTTCGCGCACTACGGCACGTCGTTCGGCCAGGTGAGCATGGACATTTTTTACTGGAATAAGCAGTACAAGAGCATCTACGAACGGCTCGTCGCTAATGGCAATACGACGCGGCTCTATTACTATGACGCGGCCAGTTCCTCGCTCGAGGTTGTTAACCTACTGCAAAACCAGCCCGCCCTTTTCGGCACGTTTCCGGATTTCCTCGACGCCTGCAGCCGCAACCAGCTCCCGCAATACTGCTTCATCGAGCCGAACTACACCGACCACGATGCACCCGACGGCTCCGGCGAGGTGCTCGCCTGCGATCAGCACCCCGACCACGACGTCCGGGCCGGGGAGCAGTTTATCGCCACGGTGTATAACGCGATTCGCAACAATCCGAAGCTGTGGCCGAATACGGCGATCCTTGTCGTTTACGATGAGCACGGCGGAATCTTCGATCACGTTCCGCCACCCGCCTGCATGCCGGATGGATTTGTCGCGCAGCCCAGCGCCACCGGGACGCCCGATCCATTCCACTTCGACCGCCTCGGCGTCCGGGTGCCCGCCCTCCTGATCTCGCCCTGGGTACAGAAGGGTCTGGTGATCAATGAGGTGTTCGAGCATGCCTCCATTCCGGCCACCATCACGGAATATCTGATCGGCAACTACGATCAGCGCTCGCCCCGCGAGAAGGTCGCCAATACTTTTCTTCAATACCTGACGCTGCCCGCTACGCGTGCCGATGCCGATTGCCCGACGTTCACGATGGACTGACCTGGAGATCACCGATGGAACCGATACGCGTCCCGCGCCCGCCCAAAGAGGCATTCAACAAGCATCGTCCGGTGTCTGACCTGATTGCGAAGCAGGTTGAGCACTTTCGGCATGTCGAAGCGAAGCTCTCGGATGCGCAGCGCGCGTCGCTGCCCCAGGGTCATATCCGCACGGAACATGAGGCGGCGCAGTACATCCGCGCGGTGACGCAGCTTTTGCTCTCAAAGCCCACCCCCGCAGCTCAGCCGCAGGTTGCACCGGTGGTTATGCCGGTGCGGGCGGCGGAACCGGGGCGCGGGATTGCGATCGCTGCCGCGGAAGAGAAGCAAACCTCGCCACGGGCTCGCAAGAAAGCTGCGCACCGTCCGCGCAAGGCAAAGAAGGGGAAGAAAGGATGATCCGCCGCAAGCTCGTTCCTCTTCTTCTCTTCGCTGCCCTGCCTGCGTTCGCGCAGAACGAAAGTCGGCTGCATCGCGACTTTCGCGTCGAAGGCGATGCGCTCAAGGTGTGCGGGCAATTCAGCTTCGGCCATCTGACCGACTGCGGACAGACGCTGGTGATGGGGCAGCCCGTCCACATTGCGCTCGGCAGCTTGTCGCCTAAA
>DASSKX010000436.1:0-2989 GCA_035689925.1 Acidobacteriaceae bacterium | reverse complement strand
CCTCATAAAAGAGGCCTAAGCCGATACGCAGACCCAGGCCTGTGTTCCTGACCGTCTCTCTGACTCAGACAAACAGCGGAGCCAGCACCAGCGTTACCGTCGCCAGCAGCTTAATCAATACGTGCAGGGATGGTCCCGCGGTGTCCTTGAACGGATCGCCGACCGTGTCCCCCACGACGGCGGCCTTGTGCGCTTCGCTGCGCTTGCCGCCGTGCGCTCCCGTCTCGATGAACTTCTTTGCATTGTCCCACGCGCCGCCGCCGTTGTTCATCAGCATGGCCAGCAGAATGCCGCTGATCGTCCCGACCATCAAAAGCGCTGCCACAGCCTCGGCCCCGCTGAGATTCAACGCGACTCCGTGAATCATCGGCTCTTCCGCGGCTTCCACCACGTTGAACCCGCCGCTGAAGTTCCGGAAGATGACGCCAACCAGCAGCGGCATGGCGACCGCCAGTACGCCGGGCCAGACCATCTCTCGCAGCGCTGCACCCGTCACGATACTCACGCAACGCCCGTAGTCAGGATGCGCAGTGCCCTCCATGATCCCGGGATTTTCACGGAACTGCTGGTGCACGTCGGTGATCACCGTCTGCGCCGCGCGCCCCACCGCCTTGATCGCCATGGAAGAAAACAGATACGTGAGCATCGCGCCGAGCAGCCCGCCGACAAACACCGGCACGCTCGCGAGATTCACGTTGGAAAAGCTCCAGCCGGCCGCAAGCGTCTGCCCGGCAGCCTGCATTCGCTGCGCCACGATGTCATGAATCGCCGCGAGGTACGCCGAGAACAGCAGGAACGCCGCCAGTGAAGCCGATCCGATCGCGTAGCCCTTGGTCAGCGCCTTGGTCGTGTTCCCCGCCGCATCCAGTGCGTCCGTCTTCTCACGCACGCTCTCCGGCTGGTTCGACATTTCGATGATCCCGCCCGCGTTATCCGTGATCGGCCCGAAGGTATCCATGGCCAGGATGTACGCCGCGGACGACAGCATGCCCATGGTCGCGATCGCGGTGCCATAAATGCCCTTGGCGTAGCTGGAAATCGCCGTCACGTCCTGGAGCCCCAGTACGCCGAAGTAGTAGCTGGACAGCAGCGCCGCGCTGATCACGATCACGGGCAGCGCTGGGGTCTCCATGCCCACAGCCAGGCCGCTGATGATCGTCGTTGCCGGCCCGGTTGTCGAGGCTTGCGCAATGGCCCGCACTGGGCGAAAACGCGTCTCCGTGTAGTACTCCGTGATGCGCACGAACAGGAACGCGGTGATGATCCCGCAGATGCCGCAGCCCAGCAGCCACCAGCGCGCGCCGAGCATGAAATAAACCGCCCCTGCAAATCCCGCCAAAGCGACGACCGACGTGACGTAGTAGCCCCGGTTCAGCGCGTGCATCGGCTCTTCGTTTTCGCCGCTGCGCACGATCATTACGCCCACCACGCTGGCCACCAGATTGATCGCCTGCACGATCAGCGGAAACAAAATGCCCTTCACGCCAAAGACCGGATACAGCGCAGCGCCGAGGATCATCGCGCCGACGTTCTCCGCCGCCGTCGACTCGAAGATATCCGCGCCGCGCCCCGCGCAGTCGCCTACGTTATCGCCCACCAGATCGGCAATGACTGCCGGGTTCCGCGGATCGTCCTCAGGAATTCCTGCTTCCACCTTGCCGACGAGGTCCGCGCCCACATCCGCGGCCTTCGTATAAATGCCACCGCCCAGCTGCGCGAAGAGCGCGACGAGCGATGCGCCAAAGCCGAACCCAACCAGTTCATACGGAGTCTGCTGCGGATTGTGCAGTCCGCCGAACGCCAGGAAGAGCACGCCCACGCCAAGCAGCGACAGCCCGACGACTACCAACCCCGTCACCGCCCCGCCGCGCAGCGCGATCTGCAGCGCCCGCCCCAGGCTGGTGCGCGCCGCCGCCGCCGTCCGGATATTCGCCCGGATCGAAACCCACATTCCGGTCTGGCCCGAAATGGCCGAGCACGCCGCGCCCACAATGAAGCTGATCACGACTTTCACCGCATAGGGCCGCGTATAGGGCGAAACCTGATAACCGAGGAAGAGCGCAATCGCCAGCCCCACCGCGATCAGCGCTATCGAACTGTACTGCCGGCGCATGAAAGCCTCGGCGCCCTGGCGAATGGCATTCGAGATGCGCTGCATCTCTGGCGTCCCGGTGTCGGACCCCAGCACGCCGCGCCCAAACAGATAGGCGGCGAGCAGGCCAAGCACTCCGGCTGCAAGCGCGATCCAGATGTAAAATCCGCCACCGCTTCCGGCCGTGGCGCCCTCGCCTGCCTGCCACATCCACACGGCCATCATTGACGACAACGTCATGCAAGTCCTCCGCAAAATCGTTTTTCTTCAGTCGAACAGACCTGGCCACCCATTGCAGGCATTTCCCATGTGCAGGACACACTCTCAGAGATGCCTGCGGATACTCCCGCACCTGGAATTATTTGGGGAGATGGCGAAACACTGCGCTGGCGGAGTCGGCTGTTCTTTCTACATGTCCTACCGCGACGGGGGCATTCAACCGTCCGCCTCTGGACGGGGCGTTTTTCTTCGGTGCAAAGCGGGAGTTTACGTGATCCCAGGAGGGGGTGGCAACCTGCGCAAGCAGTGGTCGAACCAGTCCAATGCGCTCGGTTGGCCTGCACATGAAATGCGCTGGTACAATCTTCCGTCGCTCGCGCTGCGAACGTTACTTCTGAGAATCCGTGACGCTGCTGCCGGGCTCTAAACTGAAGAATCGACATCTAATCTTTGACGAAGGGATCCCCGATGGCGCGTTCCGCAGTGTCAGGCGCTGAAAGCCAGAAATCCGGCCACTCCGGCAATGGTGCAAAGGCTTCCGCCAGCAAGCGCTCTTCGCTTCCTATCCCCCGGGAAAAGCTGATCGAGATCTATCGCCTCATGTATCTTTCGCGACGCACTGACGACCGCGAAATTATCCTCAAGAATCAGCAAAAAGTCTTCTTCCAGATCTCCGGC
>DASSKX010000435.1:0-2009 GCA_035689925.1 Acidobacteriaceae bacterium | reverse complement strand
CAACGAGGTACGCTACCCGATGATCGGCGATCCGCAGCTGAAGGTGGCGAAGCTGTACGACATGCTTCCGGCCGAAGAGGGCAACTCGTCGGAGGGTCGCACTCCGGCGCAGAACGCGTGCGTGCGGACGGTCTTCGTGATTGGGCCGGACAAGCGGATCAAGCTGCACCTGTCGTATCCGATGTCGACGGGCCGGAACTTCGACGAGATTCTGCGCGTGCTCGATTCCATTCAGCTGACGGTGAAGCACAAGGTGTCCACCCCGGCGAACTGGAAGCAGGGCGACGACATCATCATCGGCGGCGCGGTTTCGAATGAAGAAGCCGAAAAGCTGTTTCCGGGCTACAAGACGGTGAAGCCGTATCTGCGGACGGCGGCTCAGCCGAAGTCGTAGCAGGCTGGCCGCTGCGGCGGCCGGCACAGGTTTTCCGCGGGATGCAAAGTGCCGCGGACGAGAGCACCGGTGGCGAAGTGGCTAACGCGCTGGTCTGCAAAACCAGTATTCGCCGGTTCAATCCCGGCCCGGTGCTCCAATGTTTCAAGGCGCGCTCGTTCTGAGTGCGCTTTTTCATTTCTGCGGGATGAGGGTTTCCGGGTCGTGCTTCAGGCGCGGCGGATCATGCTGCGCAGGATGCGCGTCGCTTCGTCCAGTTCGCTGACGGGGACGCATTCGCGGCTGCTGTGTGCGGTGCGCATGTCGCCGGGGCCGAAGACGATCACCTCCTGGGCAACAGGTGCATAGAGACTGGCTTCGGAGCCGAAGGGGATGGAGACTGCAGGTCGTGCGGCGAGGCGCTCCATCTGCTCCACCATCGGGGAAGAGGCGGGCGTTTCGAATCCGGCTTGCTGGCGGAGGGGGCGTACTTCGGCATGGAATGCTGGGTCGGCTTGTTTCATATTTGTAATGATTGTGGTTACAGAATCAAGCACGGCGCTCGCGCCCTGGCCGGGGATGGGACGCCACTCGAGCTGAAAGCGGCAGGAGCCGGCGACGATGTTCTTTGCCGTTCCGCCGTGGATGAGGCCCACGTTGACCGTCGTGAACGCCGGACGGAAGAAGCTGTTCTGTTCGGAGCGAAGCTGGGCGGCGAGTTTTTCGATGGCGCCAATCAGGCGCGCCGCGTTGTAGATGGCGGAGACGCCCTGGTCGGGGTGGGCGCTATGCGCCTCTTTGCCGGTGACGGTGATCTCGGCCAGACAGTAGCCTTTCCCGGCGCGCGCCGGGTGCAGTTGCGTCGGTTCGCCAATGATCATGCGGCGCGGGCGGAGGGCGTTGTCGGCCAGCAGATGCGCTGCGCCGACGCAGCCGATCTCCTCATCGGCGCTGAGAATGACGCGCAGGCCGTCGAGGAATTTCTGCTCGCTCGTGACGGCCGTGAGGATGCAGGCGAGGAAGCCTTTCACGTCGCAGGCGCCGCATCCGTGCAGCATTCCGTTCTCGATGCGCGGGTTGAGCGCGTGCTCCCAGTCTGCGGCGAACGGAACCGTGTCGGTGTGGCACATCAGGACGAGGTCGGCGTGATGGTCGGAGATGTTCTGTCCGGGCGGCGCGGCGATCAGGTTTACTTTTTCGACCTGCTGCGGATCGCGGTAGGCAAGAGCGCGCGTACTCCAGCCGGCGCTGTGCAGGACATCGGCCGCGTATTCGATGACGGGGCGATTGGAGACGGCGGAGTTCGAGGGGACGCGGATCAGGCGCGAGAGGTGATCGACGACGGAGTTCATCGCGTGCGATCCGGAGCGTCACGCCAGATGCGCGCGTGGAGTTCGGTATAGCGACCGACAATTTCGTCCTGCAGCGGATGGCGGCCGTCACGCAGGATCAGCTTGCCGTTGACGGCCACATCGCGGATGGCGGTGCGGTTCAGTCCGAAGACGACGAGCGGCAGCAGGTCCTCTGCGGAGTGGCCCGCGATCGAAAGGTCGTGCAGGTCGACGGTGAAGAAGTCGGCGCAGGTGCCGGGGTGGAGGTCGCCCGTGGGAACAGCCAGCGAATGCGCGCCGTTCAC
>DASSKX010000434.1:0-2832 GCA_035689925.1 Acidobacteriaceae bacterium | reverse complement strand
CAGATAATTTCAGCGCCGGTAAGCCGCGTCGCGTGCGCTGACGGCTTCGGCTGATGCTTGCTCGGTTTTTTTGTGGACATGCATTCCCCTCACTTTGCTGCCGTGTACTCCTGCTCTCGGAGCGCTGCGCTCTGAGGGCTGTTGGTCACTGCTCCCTGGGACGCCGACGAAACCGAGTCGGCGTATTTGCGGAAGACGCCGCGCTTGAAACGAGGCGCGGGAGCCTTCCAGGTTTGGAGACGCGCCGCGATCTCCGCATCGGAGATCTCGACGTTCAGCTTGCGGTTGGGGATGTCGAAATGAATGATGTCGCCTTCGCGCACGGCGGCGATCGGTCCGCGCACGGCGGCTTCCGGAGCCACGTGGCCCGCCATCAGCCCGCGCGTCGCGCCGGAGAAGCGGCCATCGGTGAGCAGCGCGACGGTGTCGCTCAGCTCGGGGATGCCGGCGACGGCTGCCGTGACGGCCAGCATTTCACGCATGCCGGGGCCGCCTCGGGGGCCTTCGTAGCGAATGACCATGACGTCGCCCGGCTTGATCTGGCCGGATTCGACGGCGCGGAAGGCCGCGTCTTCCGAATCGAAGACGCGTGCCGGGCCGCGATGCTCGAGCCGCTTGTGTCCGGCTACTTTGATCACGCAGCCTTCCGGCGCAAGATTGCCTTTGAGGATGACCAGACCGCCGGTCGGCTTGATGGCATTGTTCAGGGCGTGGATCACGTCCTGCCCCGGCGTTTCCTTCGCGAGTGCCGCTTCTTCGGCGAGCGATTTTCCTGTCACGTTGGGGCAGGAGCCATCGAGCAGGCCTGCTTCCAGCAGGCGCTTCGCCAGCAGGCGGCTGCCGCCCGCCGCGAAATAATCCGCAGCGACATACTTGCCGCCCGGCTTCAGATCGCACAGCAGCGGCGTCCTGGAGCTGATGCGGTCGAAGTCGTCCACCGTCAGCGGAATGCCCATTTCATTGGCGATGGCGAGGAAGTGCAGCACGGCGTTCGTCGATCCGCCGGAGGCCGCGACGCTGGCGATGGCGTTCTCAATCGACTTCGGCGTGATCAGATGGCTGGGGCGCAGATCCTTGCGCGCAGCTTCCATCACAAGGCGGCCCGCCTCGCGCGCGGCTGCCAGCTTCTCCGGCAGAAACGCCGGCACGCTGGACAGGCCCATCGGCGAAATTCCCAGGAACTCGCAGGCCATTGCCATGGTGTTCGCGGTGAACTGCCCGCCGCACGCGCCCGCTCCCGGACACGCCGCCGCTTCCACCGCTTCGAGGCCGGCATCATCCATCTTGCCCGCAGCGTGCGAGCCGATCGCCTCGAACACATCCTGAATGGTGATGTCTTTCCCATTCAGATGGCCGGGCTTGATCGAGCCGCCGTAGAGCATCAGCGAAGGGATATCCAGCCGCGCCAGCGCCATCACGGTGCCGGGCATGTTCTTGTCGCAGCCCGCAATGGCTACAACGCCATCGAAAAGATTGCCGCGCGCGACCAGTTCGACGGAGTCGGCAATCACCTCGCGGCTGATCAGCGAGGCCTTCATGCCCTCGGTGCCCATGGTGATGCCGTCGGAGATCGTAATGGTGTTGAACTCCATCGGAGTTCCGCCGGCTTCGCGCACACCCTGCTTCACCGCCTCGGCAATCTGCCGCAGATGAAAATTGCAGGGTCCAATTTCCGTCCAGGTATTCGCGATCCCGATGATCGGCTTGTGCAGGTCCTCCTTCGAGAACCCAATGCCGCGCAGATACGAACGCGCAGCGGCGCGGCTCGGCCCTTCGGTGAGAGGGATGCTGTACTTCTTCGGATCGTGCTGGCCGTTACTGCTCATGCGTGCGTCGTCTCCTCAGCGTGTGGAGCTACCCAGAACTCCGCGTCGTGTTTCTTTTCGAATTGATCGAGTGCGTCCGCGTGGCGCAGCGTCAGGCCGATGTCGTCGAGGCCTTCGAGCATGCAATAGCGGCGGAACGGATCGATGGAGAACGTCGTCGAGAACCCCTGGTCGTCGCGCACCGTGTTTTCTTCGAGCGAGACGGTCAGCTTGTAGTTGTCGCTCTTCGCGGCGCGGTCGAGCAGCGTCTGCACCTGCTCTTCCGGCAGCGTGATGAGCAGGATGCCATTCTTGCCCGCGTTCGAATGGAAGATGTCGGCAAAGGTCGGCGCGATGACGCAGCGGAAGCCGTAATCGGACAGCGCCCACGCAGCGTGTTCGCGCGAAGACCCGCAGCCGAAGTTGCGCGCGGCGACGAGAATCTGCGCGCCCTTGTAGCGTGGATTGTTCAGCTCGAAGCCCGCGTCCTGGCGCCAGTCGAAGAACAGAAAGTCGCCGTAGCCGGTCCGCTCGATGCGCTTCAGAAACTGCTTGGGGATGATCTGATCCGTGTCGACGTTGACGCGGTCGAGCGGCATCACCTTGGAGGTCAGGGTGCGAAACTTTTCCATTACGCCATCACCTCAGCCTTTTTGAATTCCGCCGGTTTGAATTCCCACGTCCGCACATCGGTGAAGTGGCCTTTGATGGCAGCGGCTGCCGCCATCATGGGGCTCACGAGGTGCGTGCGGCCGCCGCGTCCCTGGCGGCCTTCGAAGTTGCGGTTGGATGTCGAGGCGCAGCGCTGTCCGGGCTGCAGCCGGTCGGGGTTCATGCCCAGGCACATGGAGCAGCCGGGCTCGCGCCATTCGAAGCCCGCCGCCTTGAACACCTCATCCAGGCCCTCGGCCTCCGCCTGCTCCCGGACCAGGCCCGAGCCCGGCACGACCATGGCCCGCACGCCCGGCGCGACCTTGCGGCCCTCAACGATCCGGGCGGCGGCGCGCAGGTCCTCGATGCGGCTGTT
>DASSKX010000433.1:0-4428 GCA_035689925.1 Acidobacteriaceae bacterium | reverse complement strand
GCGATCGCGAGCTGGATGGCGTTCAATCAACCCGAAGCGCTCCTTGGCTTCCACATCAATATGATCGGTACTCTCGCCGAAGATGCCGCTCCATCGACGCCTGCGGAGGAGGATTTGCTCACCAGGCGAGCAGAAATCCTTGATTGGGAAACCGGGTACAACCACGAACAGGAGACCCGCCCGCAGACGCTGGGGATCGCAATGGCGGACAGTCCGGTTGGGGCGGCCGGCTGGATACTCGAAAAGTTCGGCAAGTGGGCGGACCTATCGACAACCGCCGATGGCAGCCCGGACATTTGGAGCAAGTTTTCGGAGGAGCAGCTACTCACCAATATCATGCTGTATGTCGCGCCATCGTCGGTTGTAACCGCGACTTGGATTTATCACGGCAAGCGCCTGGAGGGGTCGCAAGCATTTCCCGCCGGCACACGGATCCGGGTACCAACCGGCGTCGCAGCCTTCCCCGATCCCGTGTTTCTGCCAACCCCGCGCTCGCTTGCCGAGAAGACCTACAACATCGTTCATTGGAGCAAGATGTCGTCGGGTGGCCACTTCGCTGCCTTGGAGCAGCCCGACCTGCTGCTCGCCGACCTGCGCACGTTCATCTCCATCGTAGCGGGAGAGCAGCATTGAGCGCGGAAATCCTCCGCTTCCGAAGCTCGAAGCGAACCTGTGAAAAGAGTAACGACCGATGGGTTGTGGATCGCTTATGTCGAACACGGTCCAATCAATGGCTGGCCGGTGATCCTGTCGCACGGCTTCCCCTACGACGTGCATGCTTACGATGAGGTGGCTTCGATCCTGGCGCAAGTCGGAGCGAGAGTCATCGCCCCCTATACTCGCGGGTTCGACCAACCCGCTTTGTTTCCGCGGCCGTCATGCGGAGTGGGCAACAGGCCGCCCGCGGCTGCGACATCGTCCAGCTTGACGACGCTCTCGGTATGGAACGCCCGATCCTCGCTGGTTTCGATTGGGGCGGCAACGCCTCCTGCGTAGCGGCAGCACTGTGGCCAGATCGGATTGGAGGCCTCGTATCATATGCCGGCTACGACGTAATCGATGTGAGCCAACAATGGCATCCCGTCGCACCACAGGCCGATGTTGCCGGGCAGGTTGTGCATACGCTCTTGAGGATGAGAGCGTACCGTTTCAGCAACGAAGTTGTGCCTTTGCTGCAGGCCGATCAGACTTGGGGTACGGAAGCTCGTACGCCGTTACGTGGAACGCGGCAACCCGAAAGCGACCTGAAAATCTCTGGGTCCACCGTTCTGGGCGAGTGGTCGGCAACTCGGACATCAGGGGCGCCTCGGAGGCGTTCTTCTGTCCGTATTGCCGCTGACTCGGCAATTAGTCCCGTAGCTCTGCTACTCGCGGGTCCGCAAGATAGATCAGATCGCAAATCTCAAATACCGACGCCGCGATTGCCGTCCCAACCAGCGTATTCCGGTCCAACGCGGTGGACACTAACGGACTCGATCCGATGCGACGACGGGAGGCATCCTGCACCATGAACGAAGGCCCCGTATCGAGAACCCTGAAGGCGACTGAAACTGCGCTTCTATCCTCTGGTCCTGCGGCTTCGCCCCATTTGCCGAGAATCAGATCGAAGACGGCATCCCTCTGCGGGTGTGCTGGAGTCCATTCCACGAAGTAGGCCGCCGTTGCGGCGTCCGCATTGTAGATGTATCCCCAGACACGCTTAGTGTTCTTTCCACAGTCGGGACACGGCCCCAGTTCCGCTTGGTTATTCGCATCGAACTCAAGCGCGAGTTCCGGTCGATTCGGAAGACTGATGCGGTCCATGCCGGGATGCTACCAACGAAAATGGGCGAGTGGTCGGCAACTCGGGCATTCACGCCTGTCCGATTTGCCGTCGCGGCCGGCGCGGCGGAGTACGTCGGCGATGGTTTTTCTCATTCTCTGGAGGAGCGGTCGAGTCTGAGGCTCTGTTCCAGGCGGAAGCGCAGGTTGGTCTCGGCGGGGACGCTCAGCTTTTTGCCGCGCGTGAGTGTCTGTGCGCCGGCACCGGCGGCTCCGCCAGCCAGAGCGCCGATAGCTGCACCTTTGCCGCCGCCGGCGAGCGCACCGATGATGGCGCCTCCGACTGCGCCGCCTCCGACATACTTGCCGGTGCGCTTGTTCTTGCCCACGCCTTCCTTTTGGCTGCCCGCGGCCACATCCTGGCTGTCGACGCTGTAGCGCTCGCCGTTGACCCGGACGGAGCGCAGTCCGAGAGACAAGCCATCGTTATCGCGCACGGCGGCCAGCTCGGCCGGCGAACCCCTGGGGATCAGCACGCGCCCATCGGCGTCCCGCACATCTTCACTGACTTTCCCGGTGTACATGCGCTCAGCGTCGGTGTTCTGGGCGTCGGCGTGGATGGCCTCATCGGTGCGGACGGTGATCTCGGTGCCGCTGGGAATGGTGGCGGCGCGCTGCGCAACGGCGACGGCGGCAGGGCTGAGCAGCGCGAGCGCAATGGCGGTGGAGAGATGTCTCATGGTGGTTACCTCAGGGAGAAGGGCGTACCCCCTCGGTGAGATGCCGGGGCTGCGCTTTGGGTATCCGAATGCGGCCGAAGGGTCTTCCGGGGCTCGCCATTCTGCTACCGTGAGGTTGACGGGCAGACACTTATGATCACGATCGAACCTGTAGGAATCGTCCAAAGTCCCTATAAAAATGCCGCCGACGTCCCCAGGGGCCTGGGCGCAAAACACGATGCAGAAGGCATCCTGGAGATCCGCCAGGAACTGGAGGCGGGGCTGACGGATATTGAGGGGTTCTCGCACCTTTTTGTGTTCTGGGTGTTTGACCGGTCCGAGGGATTCGAACTGATGGTTACGCCACCGAGCGATCATCGTCCCCACGGCGTGTTTGCCACGCGCTCGCCGCGGCGGCCGAATCCGATTGCGCTGACGGTGGTTGAGCTTCTGCGCCGCGACGGGCGGCGCCTGTTTGTGCGCGGGGTGGATATGCTGGACGGAACTCCGATTCTGGATATCAAGCCTTATCTCTCGAGTGTGCCTCTGGAGCGGTTGCGACGCGGGTGGCTGGCGGAAGCCGAAGCTCGGCAGGAAGAGGGGCGATAGGGGCTGCGGCGCGTGGGCGCTTGCGGCGGTGGAGGTTCGGCGGCAGCGGGCATCGGGCTGGAGACATGGTGCACCCGGCATAGCGTGTCAGGAGATTGCGGCGATCAGTTCCCTGGTGTCGATGGTTCGTACCTCGCCGGTTTGCGTCAGCGTCGCGAGGGATCGCTGCTTCAGTTCCGGAGTTTTCGAACCGCAGGCATCGCGGATGACGATGGGCAGGTAGTTGCGATCGAGGGCGTGGCGGACGGTGGGTTCGATGCCGACTTCGAGGGCGATGCCGGCGATGATGAAGGCATCGAGGTGCGCGTCTCGCATCGCGATATCCAGAAATGTGCCCTCGAAGGCCGACATGGTGATCTTGTCGATGAGGACTTCGTCTTCGCGGGGCGCGAGCTCAGGGACGATCTGCCAGCCGGCTGTTCCCTGCCCCATCATCGAACGGAGTTTGGATGGGTCCTTCTGGTTCTGCCAGACCATGGATCGATGCAGCTGTCCGACGCCGGCGACGCGATTGGGCAGGAACAAGTGGCGCGTGAAGAAGATGCGGAATCCTTTGGCGCGCGCTGCGGCGAGCAGCTCCTGACAGCGGAGGAGCACGTCCTTCCCTTCTTCGATCTGAGGGACGATGCCGACCTGCATGTCGTAGACGATGACGGCGCATCGGGAGGGCTGACAGATTTCCTGAAGACTCTCCGGAATGGAAAGACCAAACGCTTCGATCATCGTTTCCCTCGACGTTATTTTGGGTTTTCGTTGGCACGGATGAATTCGGCCGTGGCATCGTGCATCTCCTTCAGCGCCGGTTCGGTGACGTAGACCATGTGTCCGGTCTGGAAGAAGTGGTAGCTGATGTTGGACTGGAGCTTCTCGGGAATCTGGAGGTGCTTGTCTTCGTACTCGGCGCCGAAGTAGAGGCAGCCGAGATCGTAGTAGCCGCCCATGAGCAGGACTTTCAGCTTCGGGTTGCGCTTCATGGCGGTGGCCAGGTCGGGCATGACGTTGACGCTGGCTTCCCAGCCGCGCTCGCCGGGCGGCGAGTGGCGCAGGTCCCAATCGAAGCCGGGCGTGCTGTAGGCGCTGGGCTTGTACGTCATGTTGTCGCCGAAGTGGAGCGTGTCGCGCGTGTACTGATTGACGGCGGTGTCGTAGGCGGACTGAAGGGCGTCGGTGAAGGGGTCGTACTCGGCGCCTTCGCTGAGCGGGTCGATGTCAGGGCCCTGGTAGCGGGTGTCGAGGCGGCCGGTGGTGATGCCCATCTCGGACTGCAGCTCCTTTGAAAACTGACCGCCGCTGACGCGGAGGTTGGCTTTGATCCAGTAGGCGGCGGGGACACCGGTGT
>DASSKX010000432.1:0-2546 GCA_035689925.1 Acidobacteriaceae bacterium | reverse complement strand
GCTTACCGGTGCGCGCCGTACTGCCGACCGCGATTGTCATGGGGCTGCTGTGGGACTTCGGGCGGCTGGTCTACATCGTGGTCCTGCCGCATCTGGATCTGCACTCGGTGTACGGACCGTTTGAGGTCTCGGTCAGCCTGATGATCTGGGCGTTCCTGACGGGGCTGCTGCTGCTGGCCGGCGCGCACTACTCGGCGACGCGGCATGCGGTGCGGCTGGCGCGGCAGGCGGATCTGGAGAAGGCTGTGCGAACATAGTGCCAATTTGGGCCTCCAGACAATTACACCCGTAACTCCGCGACTGATGTGGCCAGACTACAAAAGCTTTTCAGCTCGTACCCTGATGTTGCGCAGGTCTCCCGTTTGGAGGGCTTTGTCAGTGGGTACTGGACGCAACCTGCGAAGTTGTCGAGTGGCCCATCAGCCACTGGGGTTCGAGTCCCCGGCCCTCCGTTGGCCACCTCGGCACTGTGATTTTGCTTGCTTTGGATCGCGAACAGAGCGACAATTGTCCTTAGCTTCGCAGGTTGTGTCCAGTTTGAACAAAGAGCCTCGGGGGTGATGACCCGAGGCTTTTTAGTGCTCTGCTCTTCCCCGCCATATCCTCTCCGCACCGCACCTTGCGGTCCCGATTAACATCGGCCGCACTCCGAATCCGCACATCGGATTTGGGCACGGTACATTTCTGCATTGGAGCGCCGCTCGCCCGCCTTGAGTCCCGGATTGCGCTCACGAGTCTCCTCAGCCGGACTCGCCATCGGCGACTGCATGGGAGCCGCGGCCGGCACTGAATGTGCACGGTCCTGCGAGCCTGCCGGTTACGTTCGAAGCGGGTGCCCCTGCTTGCCCGCCATTGAGTACCTGGGTTCGTTCGGGCGGTGCGAGCGTGACAAATCTCACATCGGGGTGTGCCAGGGTATGTCATTGTTGCTGGCAACAGCGGTTATTCTCGGCCCCCGGAGATTGCCCATGGAAGACCTTTGCACGCTCGCTCGCCTTCACGCCGATGATCTTTCCACGCACGCTGTTTCGCTGGCGATCCTGGCTCGCGCGCTGAACGATGCGCACGAGAGCGGGAGCCATCTGGACCGCAAGGCCTTCCACCGCGCCGCCGATCTGGCTCTGGCGCTGTACCGGCAGGAGAAGAAACGCTTCGCCTCTGTCGATGCGCCGGCTCCGCTGCTCGATGCGGTGTACCTGAAGTCGTTTGTTCCCGGCGATGACGAGACGGAGGAGTTGCCGGAGATTGCCGCTGATGCGGTAGCGCGCCGCTTCCATGCCGAGGTGATGCGGCTGCTCTATGTGCGCGAGATGCAGACGCCGGTCGAGGCGCCGCAGCACTCGCCCGTCCGGCTCTGACAAAACACCTCGCCTTCACACCTGTCCGAAGACGTCAGGCCTGGCATGTAGACTCGAAACTCCGGAGCTTTCGAGCTCTGATTTGCCGTGTCGAGGGATGAGGATGAAGGCTGTTGGGCTGGCGTTGGCGGTTGGTTGTGCAGGGGTGCTCGGAGCGGCGGCGCGGGCCGAAGTGCGCCTGCCGCATGTGATCAGCGATCATGCAGTGTTGCAGCGGAACCGGCCCATTCACATCTGGGGATGGTCGACGCCGAACGCGCATCTGACGGCGCACTTTCGCGGGCAGACGGTCGCGGCGGTGGCGAATGCGCGCGGCGAGTGGAGCCTGTGGCTCTCTCCGGAGGTCGCGGGCGGACCATTCGCGCTGAACATCAGCGGCGACGGGCCGGAAGTGACGGTGACGGATCTGCTGGTCGGCGACGTGTGGGTCGCGTCCGGGCAGTCGAACATGGAGATGCCGCTCCAGGGCTTCCCGGGCAGCGCGGTGCTGAAGGACGGGCCGCAGGAGATTGCGGCGGCGACGAATCCGAATCTGCGGCTGCTGCTCGTCGATCACAATGCCTCGGATATTCCGCAGGACGATGTGCCGGACACGTGGACGCGGTGCACGCCGGAGACGGCGCGCAAATTTTCTGCCGTCGCGTACTTCTTCGGGCGCGAGATCGCGGCGAAGGAGAACGTGCCGGTGGGGCTGATCGACTCGACGTGGGGCGGAACGCCGGCCGACTCGTGGGTTTCGATGAACACGCTGGGGACCAACGCCGCGCTGCTGCCGGCCTTCGCGAGCCGCGCGCGGTTTGCCGACGAGCAGACCAACGTGGCTGCGCAGATCGTCGCGGAGAAAGCCGAGGATGCGGCGGCCGAGGCGGCGGGGCAGCCGAAGCCGAAGCACGACTGGCATCCGCAGGAGCAGTCGTGGGCACCGGCCATGCTGTACAACGGGATGATCGCGCCGCTGACGCCGCTGTCGGTGCGCGGCTTCCTCTGGTACCAGGGCGAGACGAACTCGGCGCTGGATCGCGCGCCGTACTACGAGACGCTCTTCTCTTCGCTGATCGGCGACTGGCGCGCGCACTTTGCGCAGGGGAATCTGCCGTTCTACTTCGTGCAGATCTCGAGCTTCGACTCGCCGAAGGAGGACTGGGGGCAGGTCCGCGATGCGCAGCGGCGCACCCTTGCGGTGGCGAA
>DASSKX010000431.1:0-4108 GCA_035689925.1 Acidobacteriaceae bacterium | reverse complement strand
CTCGTTCAGGGTTGGACGGCTCCGGCGTACGGCGCGCTGGCCATCACAATCGGGGGCGTGGTCTGCATCGCTGCGTCTAACTCCGGCGATACTTCGCAGGATCTGAAGACCGGCTACATTGTCGGATCAACACCACGTTTTCAGCAGATCGCGCTGATGATCGGCGTGGTGGTCTCCACCATCGTCATCGGATCAACTCTGAACCTGATGAACACGGGGCTGCAGGAATTCCATGCTGAATCGCAGACCTGGGACATCAATGCGGCGCATCCCGGCGTCTCGGTCGAACAGGACAAGAAGCACCTGCCCGCCGAGATTCGCGTGGTCCAGTCGGATAAGACGACCTCGACCCACGCATCTTCTGAGTACGTTCTGCTGAATGCGATTGGCTCAACGGAGCTACAGGACGGCAAGTACCTGTACTCGCCGGCAAGCGGCAAGATCGAAGTGCATTGGATCCAGGGAATCGGCAGCGCCAGCGCTCCGGCTCCGCAGGCCCGGCTGATGGCGACAGTCATCAACGGCATTCTGAGCCGAAAGCTGCCCTGGGGGCTTGTGCTCGTAGGCGTTTCGCTCGTCATCGCTGTCGAACTGCTCGGGATTCGATCACTGACTTTTGCGGTCGGCGCTTATCTGCCGATCGGCACGACCCTACCGATCTTTGTAGGTGGCGTAGTTCGCTGGCTCGTGGACAGGGCCGCCGCAAAGGCCGGGGACAGCGAGGCGGAGAGCGATATCTCTTCCGGATCCCTGTTTGCCTCGGGACTCATCGCGGCCGGCGGTATCGCAGGCCTAATCGGCGTTGCTCTCAAGGCTGTTGAAGCGACCTATTTGGAGAACCGGGACATCCTGAACTTCCCGCGAGGAACAATCCTGGACCACACCATCGTCTCGGTGATCGCTTTTGGGCTGCTCGCCTATTCGCTTTACTACTTCGCACGAAGGCCGCTGAAGAAGTAACTCCAGCGGCCTTGGCCTGCACTCTGCGGGTGCGAACTTGTCTTTACCAGTGGATGAGGTGAATCGCGCCGATCACGTGCCGGAAGTGCCAGACCGCGTATAGAGCCAGGCCCAGACCGCCCTCGAGCACGAACGCTGCCCGAATCGCGCGTGCGCAGCCAAGACCATCGCGAACCGGCTCGTCAGACTCGGGCTCGATGGCGCGGGAAAAAGCGGGCGAATCACAAATCGAGATCACATTGCCGATCGTGCGGTGAGGCTGTGGAGGAACAGGGGCCGTCCTTGCTGAAGCGGGCCGAAACTCAAAGACGGGCTGTGTGGGCACGACGGAAAACTCCCGCCCTGGGGGCTACTTCCTCGACCCCTTCAGGACCTGAAAACTTTGTACTTGCTTAGCGGTGAAATCATTCTCCCGCTATCTGTTCTGGAATTATGTGATTTATATCACTCCATGATGTTCGTGTGAACGGCAATTTTTTGCGGAAATCCGGTACCGAGGTAAGAAAGTCGAAATGCACCGGAGATGAGTCACTGCAAGCCCACCGAGTGACAAACCTCACTGTGAAACCGGCAAATCTCTGGACTCCTATCATTGAAGATGATGACAACTGGACCGGAAACCGACGACTTTGCACAGCAGTTTGCAAGCGACAACTATGCGGGGATCTGCCCGGAGGCCTGGGCAGCGATGGAAGAGGCCAATCGCGGCCACGCCACTGCCTATGGAGACGACGCCTGGACCACGCGGGCGGCCAACGAGTTTCGTAGTTTGTTCGAAACGGACTGCGAAGTTTTCTTCGTATTCAACGGCACGGCCGCGAACTCGCTTGCCCTGGCTTCGCTTTGCCAGTCGTATCACGGGGTTATCTGCTGCGACGCCTCGCATGTGGAAACGGACGAGTGCGGTGCGCCTGAGTTTTTTTCGAACGGTTCCAAGCTGCTGGTGGCTCCGGCCGTCGACGGAAAGCTGACGCCGGCCGCCATTCGGGAACTCGCCACCAAGCGGCAGGACATTCACTATCCCAAGCCCCGCGTTGTCACGATCACGCAACCCACCGAGACCGGCAGGGTGTACTCGCTTGAGGAACTTCAGGCCATCTCGGCAGCATGCAAGGAACACGGCCTTTCGCTGCACATGGATGGCGCCCGGTTTGCGAATGCCTGCGCGAGCCTGGGGTGTTCGCCGGCCGAGCTTTCCTGGAAGAGCGGAGTCGACGTGCTCTGCTTTGGCGGAACCAAGAATGGGATGGCAGTGGGCGAAGCGGTCATCTTCTTCGACCGGAAGCTGGCGGTCGACTTCGACTATCGCTGCAAGCAGGCCGGGCAGCTTGCTTCGAAGATGCGCTTTCTGGCGGCTCCGTGGGTGGGAATGCTGGAGAGCGGTGCTTGGCTGAAGAATGCTGAGCACGCGAACGCGTGTGCCCGGTACTTCGCGGAGCGCGTACGCCGGATCGGCGACATTGAAGTGGTCTCAGAAATTGACGCGAACACAGTTTTCCTGAATGCGCCGGAGGAGATTCTGGATGCGCTGCGCGCGCGAGGGTGGAGGTTCTACACCTTCATCGGAGGCGCCGCCCGCATTATGTTCGCTTGGGATTCGGATCTGAAGCGTGTTGATGCACTCCTTGCCGACCTCGAAGAGTGCGCGTGCGCGGCAAGCACAGGTTCAAAGCTCGCGGCCCGTTAGGTACTCGGGATGCGATTTAGCGATCCTCTGACCGCTTGCGAAAGACGATTTTCAACTCGTTGCGCCAATGCTCCGCGAGTGCGATGAACTCCCAATCGACCTCCGGCGAGAGATAACGCAGTACAGGCAGGTTTGCGGGATGAATGCGCAGAGCAGGCGCTGCGAGGATCAGGCGCGGCGGCAGTTCTGACAGCTCAGTGCCCGCGAAATACCCCGCCCGTTCGAACGCGGAGAGAAGCCGGTCGCTCATGGGCGTACGCTGGCGGTCGGCGTTGAGCGCGCGGACTCGTATCCAGTAATCGAGCGCCTGCATGGGAAGCTGAAGATCCTCATCGGCCTTCAACTCGATGACGCAGAGCCGCCCATTGCGGTCAACCGCAAGCAGATCGAGCATCCCGCGATCGCCGCAGGACAGCGCCGGCACCTGCGAGTAGATCGGCTCACCCCGCAGCATCGGCAGAAGTTCACCCAGACCCGTACGAAACTCTGATTCGAGCCACCGCTCCGGCTGCATGCGGAAGAGCGGATCGTTGTGGGTTCCTCCGGGATGGCGGCTCGCGAAGAGTCTGGCGCACAACTCGCGGCACAGGTCCTCGGTTTCGGCCGTCAACGGCGTCTCATTCGCTCCAGCACCGAAGGTGATCTCCTCCTGATGCGAGAACGAATGCGCCGATGCTCCGTGCCGAACGCGTGCAAAGTCCAGGCCGTGCAGCAGCAGACTTGCCTCGGTCGCCGACCTCGGACGAATCTCCACCCGCTGCTCTGTGCCATCCGGAACGAGGCTCACGACCTTCCCGATCCCGGCAGCACAGCGTTCAAGCGCCGCTTCTGAAGAAAACGCATGTACCAGGCGGGCTGTCTGATTGCCGCTGTCGCGGAAATCGATCAGTTCCAGTTCTTCGGTGCGCTCGTCGAGCGCATACAACTCGAAGTCGGCGGTCGAACTGTTCAGCCAGGCGATCCGCTCGGCCGTCGTGCGCCACGCGCCGGCGGGGACGATCACCTTCAACCCTCCAAAGTGGCGTCGCGCCTCGGCCTTCTGGCGACAGTAGTCGAGCCACAGGATGCCGATCGTCAAAATGCCGTCGATCGTCGCTGAGGACTCCGCCTGACTGACTCCGATCACCGCATCCGCGGCCGTTCCGCGAAGGAGGCGTCCACGGACGTAGGCGGGGCCGAAGCTGTGCTCCAGATCCATCGCAGAGCGAAACCCGTCGATTTTTGATCCGAGAAATACGCGCGTCAGAACCCGTTCCAAAAGCCGCTGGTAGTTCCGCCTGGCGGAGTCCCGAGCTGTTGGAGTTCGGCGATCGCTGGTGGGAACAAGCTCCAGTGCCTGAGGCTTTGGCGCCCCCATCCGGCGCGTCATCACTCTTAAGGAATGTGCGCGTTGCTGGATTTCCAGGACTGTCCGCACAATGTTCCGCTCCTCGCTCCAGAGTTGAAGGAGGCAGCGCCCGT
>DASSKX010000430.1:0-2705 GCA_035689925.1 Acidobacteriaceae bacterium | reverse complement strand
CACCATCAACTTCGCTGAGAAGTAGCGAGCGAGAAGGCGTGCGTAAGCGGCTGCATTGCTTGAACGTCCGGATAATCCGGTGGCGTATAGAACTGTGTCAATACTTACCTGTGGCCGGCCGCCTTCGACTTTCAATGTGCTTTCCCCTTTTGGAGCCAACAGAGTAAGACGGTTTCCGAAGGCTGCGGGTTTTTCAAAAACATGCAGAATTTCTCGATATGCAAGGGGACGAGCCTCGGCTGCAGCAGTGGGAAAGGTGCGGCGGGCTTTAAAGCGCGTTGACGCCAGGGGTAGCTTTGCGGAGGGACGGTTAAGGTGTAACTGACTGGACTGCAAGATCTGCCCTTACGCGTTGCATGATGCCGAGGTAGTACGCGAGATTATGGATTGAATTCAGCGTGGCGGCAAGCGGCTCGCCGCATTGCACCAGGTGCCGCAGATAAGCGCGGGAATAGCGGCGGCAGACCATGCAACTGCAATTTGGATCGGGCGGCGCTTGATCTTCGGCGTACTGCTTGTTCTTGATGTTGAGCCGTCCCTCGCTTGTGAAGAGCAATGCATGGCGGGCGGCGCGCGTGGGCAGCACGCAGTCCATCATGTCGACGCCCATGCGCGCGTACTGCTCGATCTCATCGGGGTATCCGACGCCCATGACGTAGCGCGGCTTGTTTTTCGGTAACAGCGGCAGGACTTCGCTGATCACTTCCATTGTCAGCTCGCGCGGCTCGCCGACGCTGAGGCCGCCGATTGCATAGCCGTCAAAGTTCATCTCAACGAGCCGTTCGGCCGACTCGCGCCGCAGGTCGAGATACATGCCGCCCTGGACGATCCCGAACAGATTTTGCGAACGGCCTTGCAACTGATCGAACCAAGGGACCTCGTTCTGGTGCGCGCGGAAATGATCGAGCGACCGGCGCGCCCACGCCATGGTGAGGCGCAGACTTTCTTCCGCGCGAGCGCGGTCGGCGGGATACTCGGTGCATTCGTCGAAGGCCATGGCGATGTCTGCGCCCAGGGCAATCTGCACGTCCATGGAGTGCTCAGGCGTGAAGAAGTGGCTCGAGCCGTCGAGATGCGAGCGAAAGCGGACACCCTCGTCGGTGACTTTGCGGAGCTGTGCGAGGCTGTAGACCTGAAAGCCGCCGGAGTCTGTGAGCATTGCACGGGGCCAGCTGATGAAGCGATGAAGGCCGCCCATGCGCCGGATCGCTTCGTGGCCCGGCCTGAGATACAGGTGATAGGTATTGCCAAGGATGATCTGCGCGCCGAGAGACTCAACGATGTCCTGCGGCACTGCTTTGACGCTGCCCGCGGTTCCCACCGGCATGAAGACGGGAGTGTCGACGGTCTGATGCGGCAAGTCGATTTGCGCGCGGCGCCCGTCAGACGCGGCGGTATTGAGCAGGTTGAATCGAAGGCTCACTCCGCTATTCTATCGGGCGGTCGGACGCTACTTTGCTCCGCCGAAGAGGAGCTGAAGCCCTGCCCGCGCGAGGCGTGGAGTTGCGAGCGTGGTGTTGGGAGTTTTGGAAACTTCGATGGCGCGATCGAAGAGGTTCTCACCGGAAGCGAACAGCTTGAGGTGCGAGCCGAGATCGTGCGAGGCGTACGCATCGAGCCGGAAATAGCCGTGGAGCGGAAAGAGATTCGCGTCGTCATCGTACTGACGGCCGCTGATGCGACTCTGCAGGCTGAGTGTGCCGAGGCGCGGCTTGAATGCGCGAAGATTCAGAGTTCCCATGTTGCGCGCGACCTCTGGAATCCAGTTGCCGAGATCCTGCGATCCGCGCGATACCACCGCGTGCGCGTGTTGATAGCCGCCGTCGAGGGCTAGCCAGCGCTGCGGCAGGACTTCAAAATCGACGCTGAGCCCACGGCTTTCGATCTGGCCGAGGTTCTGGCGCTTGAGCAGAAGCGGATTTGCGGGATCGAGCGTGACGGCGACGATGGGGCGGTTGACCTGCGTATCGAAGTAGCTGGTGCGGATCGTTCCCCAACGTCCCTCGCTGGCAACGCCGAACTCCCATCCCGTGGCTCGCTCGCTACGCAGCGCCGTGTTGGGTAAGGTCAGCTTGCTGCCGACTTGCGTCGGGCGGTAGAGTTCGCTAGGCGTGGGGGCGCGAAAGGCGCGGAATCCGGAGCCTGAGATGGCGAAGTGCGCTCCGAGCTTGCGCGATATGCCCAGCCGGGGGTCGAAGATGTTTTCGGTGGTGGAAGGCGGCTGCGTGGCGGCCGGCACCCATGCGGATCCGTTCCAGTTGACCTGATGCGCATCGAAATTGCGGAACCAGTCGATGCGGCCGGAGGCGGTCGCAGTCCACGCGTGATGCGTCCACATTGCTTCGGCGTAGCCGGCCGAGTCGCGCTGGTGATCGGCAAGGTTGCTGAGCGTGCCCGCGCCGCTGAAAGTCTGTTCGCGATCCCACACGCGCACATCGTGAACATCGGTGCCGGCGACGATCAGAAACTCCGCCCCGATCGGCTGATTCCAGTGCGCGGCGCCGCCAAGCTCGTTGTCAGGAACGCGGGTGAAGCGGGTGGGGTTTTCACCGCAACGGAAGGTGCAGGAAGGGTTCGCAGGCGATGCGCTTTGAATGCTCGAGAACGTCTGCCGGTAGTGCTCGGTGGACCCGTAAAGACGAAGCGCAGCGCTCGCACTGTGCGGAGCCTGCCAGTCGGCCCCGGTTACGTAGCGCCACAGACGC
>DASSKX010000429.1:0-5898 GCA_035689925.1 Acidobacteriaceae bacterium | reverse complement strand
ACACGCAACTGGAGTACCTGGCGCGCGCACTGGCCGGTACACGGTACGACACGTTTTACGCCGCCGACGGAGTGACGCCACTCGGGCCTCGCGTTACGACACAATTTCTCTACGACCCCCGCTCTCTCAAAGAAGCGCACGCGCTGAACTGGAGTGTGGGCCTCGAGCAGAAGATCCCGGCGAACATATACTTCACCATGAATTTCATGCAGAAACGGCTGGAGGACCTGTTCGTCTATCAAAACGTGAATGGCTCGCCATACGTGGGCGGCAGCTACCTGCTGACAAACAGCCGCCGGGACCATTACGACTCCGTTGAGTTCGACGCGCGCAGGACCTTCTCCGGCGGATACACCCTCTTCGGCTCATACACGCATTCGCGCGCGCGAACGAATGCGGACCTGGATTACGTGCCCACCATTTCCCCGCTGGGCCCGCAGCAAAGTGGGCCGCTTGCCTGGGACGTGCCGAACCGCATCGTCTCCTGGGGATGGCTGCCGGCGTGGGCTCCGAAGCTGCCGTCCTTCAGGAAGAACTGGGATTTCGTTTACACGTTGCAGTGGAATACCGGGCTGCCGTTCGATTCTGTGAATGCGAATCAGCAGCTGGTGGGCGCGCCGGGATCCCGGCGCTATCCGCATTATGTAAACTTCTCGCCGGGGCTGGAGTGGCGCTTCCATTTTCATGGAAAGTACTTCGGGTTGCGCGGTGTGCTGGACAACGCGACCGATGCGAAGAACCCCTACGTCGTCTATAACAACGTCGATTCGCCGTTATATGGTACCTTCGCTCAGCCGCAGGGGCGGGCATTTACCACCCGCATTCGGCTGATCGAGCAGTCAAAATCGAGGTAAAGGTCTGTGATCGCGAACGTGTGCCCTGCCGATACGTACGCCAACCGTGCCCGGATGTGGCTGCGGGTCAACGCTCGGCCTGGCAAGACGCATCCGACGTATCAGGTCCACCACGGGCCCGGCGTTCACTTGTCAGCGCGCGGGAATGCTTTCTATAATCCAGCATCTGGCTGGGCGACCTGTCCAGAGCATTGAATTTTCGGACACTTGGCGGAGGGGGCGCGACTTCGCCGGGACGCGCAGTCAGCATTGCAGAGCGTCGAGGCTTTGGTTTGTAACAACAGGAATCTCCCAGGAGCGTTGAATGAAGAAGCTCGTTTCTGCTTCGGTCGTGCTGCTGAGCGTGTGCTCCGGCGCGGCCGTTTGTACGCCAGCATTTGCTCAGACCTCAAACACCGGTCAGGCGACTGCGACCGGCACCGGTCAGCCCGCCAACTGTGGCGCGGTGACGATTAAAGAACCGGCCGAATACAACGCCTACACGAATGCCATCAGTCAGTCCCAACCTGCCGCGAAAGCGCAGGCCATTGAAGCGTTCCTCCAGCAGTACCCCAACAGTGCGGCGAAGCAGAGTCTGCTGGAAGCGCTGATGGCTGCGTATCAGCAGGCTGGTGACGCGGCGAAGACTCTGGATGCGGCGAAGCGGCTGTTGCAGGTCGACCCGAACAACCTGCGCGCTCTTACATTCGTTGTTTATCTGGAGCACACGCAGGCCAACGGCAACCAGGCGCAGCTCGATCAGGCTGCGGCCGACGCGCAAAAGGGACTCAGCGCTCCCAAAGATCAGTGCATGAGCGACGCCGACTACGAGAAGGTGAAGGACGCCGCCACGCCGATCTTCTACAGCGCCATTGGTGCCGACAGTGTGGCCAAGAAGGATTACAAGGGCGCCATCGACGCGTACACGAAGGAACTGAAGAGCTATAAGGACCCCAACCAGACCACGCAGGTTCCGGCGCTGCTGGACACGGTCTATCTCGGCCAGGCATATCTGCAGCAGACCCCTCCGGACCTGAAGGATGCGGTTTGGTTCCTGACCCGGGCGGCGCAGTTCGCGAAACCGCCTTACAAGGCGCAGATCGAGAACACGGCGCTGTATTGGTACAAGAAGTACCATTGCGCTCAGAATAACGGCGCGTGCATGGCGAATCCGGACGGATACCAGCAGATCCAGCAGGCGGCCGCGACTCCGGCCAATATCTTCCCGCCGTCCGATTACAACCCGACCCCCGCTCCTCCGCCGCCATCACCGGCTGAACTGGCTCATCAGGCGATCGCGGGTATCCCGGCCTGCGCAAATGCAACGCCGGCGCCTCCGCCGACGCAGCCGAATCAGGCTGGTGGCACGCCGAATCCCGCGGATGGAGCGACGACCTCTCAGAATGCGACTCCTCCAGCAGGTCCATCCGCCGCGCCCGCGAGCACGCCCAGCTCTATTCCTGCCGCATGCACCGATGCCCTGAAGAACAACGTGGCCCTGGCCGATAAGGAATTCATCCTGGCCAACGGCGATCCGGCGGATCAGGCTGCGGTGTGGAGCGTCATGAACGGAGTGACAGCACAGGTACCTGGCCAGGTCGTCTCGGCGACTCCGGAGCAGGTGCAGCTTGCGGTCACGCAGGACGCACAGCAGGCCAACAAAGCGGACTTCACCATCAACATGAAGACCCCGCTGAAGGAACTGCCGAAACAGGGCGACAAGGTGACTTTTATCGCCACCTTCGACTCGTATACGCAGAATCCGCCCATGATCGTGATGAAGGACGGTGAAGCACCCGCTGCCAAGAAGCCGCCGGTGCATCACGCGCCCGCGCACACAGCCCCCCACCACACGCGGCCTCACGGCGCACGCTAACCCGGTTCTCCGGACCAGAAAGGGCAGCCCGCGCGGCTGCCCTTTTTGCTGCTAGGCTGAAATCAGATGCGAACCTCCACAAGCAGTGGGCGCGGCGGGCGCGTCCGGGTCTGGTCTGCCGTGTTTCTGGCATTGAGCAGTGCATGTGCGATCCATGTCTGCACTGCCCAGGCTTCGGGGTCAGCAGAGTCGCAGTACACCACCTTTGAGAGCCGCCCTGCGCAGCAGATGGACCCTGCCGACGCCGCAGTCCTCCGGAAGAAGCATCACGAGGTCGTGACCGAGGCGGCGTTCTGGGGCTACGACCTGAACAGCGGCCAGTGGACAGCTAATCAGGTCGTCTGCCCGGACATTCCGGATGCCGTCGTGCTGCACTATCGGCGCGCGGGCGCCAAAGGCGAGTCACTCTTCACGGCGGTCGTGCCGCGGGAAACGGGGAAGGTGCTGATCGTCCCCGTGCTCTACCACGGCTCGACGCCCTTCGAGTCCGCCTTCAATGCGAAACGCACCATGTCAGTCTTCAACCAGGCGGTTCCCGCCGAACTGGCGCAGCGCGACGCGGCACCCGACGGGCACTGGCTTCAACTGGCGATCACGTATGCAGTGATTGCAGGGGCCGAGCCGCGCGTCCCGAAGCATCCGGAGCAGCAACCTGGATTGATGCAGGCACCCGACCCGACACTCAAGGTAGCCGAAGCCGAGCACACCCGCGAGATTGTCTTCTCAGACAGGCAGGCCCCGCGCAAATACACCGTGTGGACAGTCGACCTGAACCAGCAGGGGCGCGTCACGGAAGCAGGAATTCGCGTCATCTCCGACTTTGAGTCTGCGCAAACGACAGCGTCTGAGCCGGCTCCCGGCAGCGAGCCAGACACGACGCGCAAGCCCAAAAAGATGAAGGAACAGGAAGAGCCGAAGGTCAGGGTGGTGCAGGAACCGCCGGATCCAAATGCGAAACCTGCCCCGCAGCAGTAGAGAAAGGCAGTATCTGGCCGTTCCTGGCTTCAGCCGACGAAATCTACCTTCACCGGATGGGGAATGACGCCGCGCTCGTGTCCCATCTGAAGCAGCCGCCGGATCGCTTCCTTCCCGTCTTCGCCATAGTCGAGCGTGCGCTCGTTCACATACATACCAACAAACTTGTCGGCCAGATTCGTATCAAGGTCCCGGGCGAACTGCATGGCATAGGCGAGCGCCTCATCCCGATGATCGAGGCCGTGCTGAATGCTGTCGCGCAGGGCACGCGTCACCGTGCTGATGGCCGGTTCGCCGAGCGAGCGGCGGATAGCGTTCCCGCCAAGCGGCAGGGGAAGGCGCGTCTGCTCGCGCCACCACTCACCCAGATCGAGCACTTTGCAGAGACCGCTGCGTGACCAGGTGAGCTGACCTTCGTGGATGATGAGCCCGGCCTGGTAATTGCCCGCGAGCACTTCGGGAATGATCTTGTCGAAGGGCACAACTGCGGTTTCGATTTCAGGCGCGAAGAGCTTCAGCGCCAGATACGCGGTGGTCAGCGTGCCCGGAACCGCCACGCGGATCCTGCGGATCTCATCGAGACCGTACGGTCTCGTCGAGATGATCATCGGGCCGTAGCCCTCGCCCACGGATCCGCCCACCGGCATCAGGGCGTAGTTGTCCTGAATGTACGGATATGCATGAAAGGAGATGGCCGTCACGTCGTAGAACGCCTCGTGGATCGCGCGCTGGTTCAGCGTCTCAATGTCGCACAGCACGTGAGTGAACTTGTAGCCGTTGACGCGGACCTTATTCGTGGCGAGCCCGTAGAACATGAAGGCGTCGTCCGAGTCGGGACTGTGGGCGATCCTGATCTCACGAACCGCAGGGGAGGCGGGCGTTTCCGCCGATGTCGGAGAGGTACTCAAGGCTGAACCTTTCGGAAGTGCTTCTTCTCTATTGTCCTATAAGCGCCTGCGGATAAGGTTGACGCCGGAGTAATGATTCGGCGTGCGCCTCGCTCGCCTGCGACCTTCGATTTCGTCGAATCAGCCTAGAATGACAAGAGAGTCTGCTGCTATGCGCATTCGCGCGATTTGCCGGCCCATTTCGACAGTGCTGGTTGTGCTGGCGCTTACCGCGGCGGCATGGGCGGACTCTGCGCCGACAGCAACGGTTTCAGCTCCTCATGTGAAAGTGAGCCTGCTGATTCCTCCCGAGCAGATCTATCCGGGACAGAACTTCACCGCCGGACTCGAATTTCAGATGGAATCCGGCTGGCACGTCTACTGGACCAACGCCGGCGACTCGGGCGAACCTCCGACCGTCGACTGGAAGCTGCCGCCGGGCGTGACCGCCGGAGCGATGCAGTTCCCTGCTCCGAAACGGCTACCGCTTGGCCCTCTGATGGATTTCGGCTACGACGGGCAGGTGGTCTTCCCGGTGCCGATGCAGGTGGCCGCCGACTTCAAACCGGCGGCGGCGCAGGCGCAGATTGCCGCGCATCTCACCTGGTTGGTCTGCCGCGAGGTGTGCATCCCCGGCAAGGGAGACGTCACGCTGACCCGACCGGCGTTAGCGAGCCAACCGGCCTCTCCTCACGCGGACACCGCAGCGCAGGCCCTCATCGCGCAATACGAGGCGAAGTTGCCCAAGCCGCTGCCGGCGGCCGACGCAGCGAGATTCCGGACGACGCCGCAGGGATTCGTGCTGGACGTCGACACCGGCAACCAGCAGACCGGAGCCGAGTTCTTCCCGCTGGATGAAACGGTGATTACGAATGCAGCTCCGCAGCCGGCGAAGCCGCTGACCCGTGGCGTTGAACTGACGCTGAAGAAGGACGAGAACCTTCAGGGCTCTCCGCAAACCCTGAATGGGGTGCTGGAACTCGCCGATGGATCGGCGTATGTGGTGCACGCTTCGCCGGGTGATCTGGCGCAAAGCCAGCCCGCAGCCGGTATCGCCCGAAGTACCGGGCAGATTGCGCGCGCCGCTGGCCTCGCTTTTCTGGGCGGGATCCTCCTCAACCTGATGCCCTGCGTCTTTCCTGTCCTGTTCATCAAAGGGTTGGCGCTGGTGCAGTCGTCGCAGCACGAGCGCCCCCAACTGCGCGCGCACGGCTGGGTGTACACGCTCGGCATCCTCGTCTCGTTCTGGGCGGTAGTCGCGGTACTGCTGGCGCTGCGTGCGGCAGGACGGCAGCTGGGCTGGGGCTTCCAGTTTCAGTCGCCCGTC
>DASSKX010000428.1:0-5515 GCA_035689925.1 Acidobacteriaceae bacterium | reverse complement strand
GCCTCGCCCAATGCCGGCCACCGCATTGCCGCGAGTCTCTATAAACTGGAGAATGTTCTCCAGGTGGACGACATCGGTCAGCTCTCGCACGTGGCGCGTGAACTGGCGTTGATCAAGGTTGCGGCCACTCCACAAACGCGGTCGCAGGTTTTCGAGTTGGCGGAAGTGTTCCGCGCCCGCATCGTCGACCTCGCGCCGGAGTCGCTGATGATCGAGATCACCGGCGTCGAAAGCAAGATCGAAGGGCTCATCCAGGTACTGAATGAAAACGGCGACCGCATTCTTGAGATCGCGCGCACCGGACGCATGGTGATGCGCCGCGGCCAACACACCAGCCGTGTGCTGGAGGCGATGCGGGTGCCGGGCCTCGAGTCGCCGGATGAACTGAAGGCTGAAGAAGAAGCCGCCGCTGAAGTGCTGATGGCGGAAGAGACAGGAATTTAGGGTATAGGGTGTAGCGTTTAGGGTGTAGGACTACACCCGATCCCCTACCCCTCCGTCCCACAGTCAAGTTTTGAAAAGGAAAATCAATGGCAAAGACTTACCACGATCACGATGCTGACCTGTCACTCATTCAGCAGAAGAAAGTTGCCGTCATCGGCTATGGCTCGCAGGGGCATGCCCACGCGCTGAACCTGAAGGACTCCGGCGTGGAAGTCCGCGTCGGCCTGCCGGCGACGAGCAAGTCCGTCGACAAGGCGCGCAAAGCCGGACTCGAGGTCAGCTCCGTCAGCGATGCCGCCGCCTGGGGCGACGTCATCATGATCCTCACGCCCGACCACTCCCAGGGCGAAACCTACGCCAAAGAAATTGCCCAGCACATGAAGAAGGGCAAGACCATCATGTTCGGCCACGGATTCAACATCCGCTTCGGCGCCATCGTGCCGCCTGCGGAGGTCGACGTGTCGATGGTCGCGCCCAAAGGCCCCGGACACCGCGTCCGTGAAGTCTTCACCGAAGGCGGCGGCGTGCCCTGCCTGATCGCCGTGCACCAGAACGCCTCGGGTCAGGCGAAGGAGCTTGCCCTCTCCTACGCCAAGGGCATCGGCGGAACCCGCGGCGGCGTGCTCGAAACCACCTTCGCCGAGGAAACCGAAACCGACCTCTTCGGCGAGCAGGCTGTGCTTTGTGGCGGCGCGTCGGCGCTCGTCAAGGCCGGTTTCCAGACACTGGTCGATGCCGGTTACCAGCCGGAGATCGCCTACTTCGAGTGCCTGCATGAGCTGAAGCTGATCGTCGACCTGATGTACCGCGGCGGCCTGGCCTACATGCGCTACTCCATCTCCGACACGGCCGAGTACGGCGACTACACCGCCGGGCCGCGGATCGTCACCGACGCCACCCGTGCCGAAATGAAGAAGCTGCTCACCGAGATCCAGAACGGCACCTTTGCCAAAAAGTGGATCGAGGAGAACAAGACCGGGCGCAAAAACTTCACCGAGATGCGGAAGAAAGAAGCGGGGCTGCAGGTCGAGGAGGTCGGCGCACGCCTCCGGGCGGCCATGCCGTTCCTCGATCCTGTGGAGGTGAAGGACGGCGTACCCCAGCCGGCCGCCGCTTCGGCGGAAACGGTCAACGCGTAAGCCCGATCGGGCAAACCGTACTACACTGGAAGGGATACGGCTCCGCGCGCTGTATCCCTTTTCTGTTCCCCTTCGTCTAACACAACCACCTTGGACCCGTTGCCGGCGAAAGCCGGACTTATCGGGAACTGCCGCGATGCGCAGAACGTATTTCCATCTCGTGATGCTGCTGTCCCTGACCTGTCTCCCCATACAGGCCCAGGCACACTCCGCTTGCGAGGTGGTGCCGAAGACCATCGCCGGTATGCAGGGCTGCTTCCGTCCCCTGCTGGTGTTCAGCCCCAGCACGACGGACCCACGCCTCGCGCGCCAGGCGAAGCTGCTGGACGGCGATGCGGACGACATGATGGACCGCTTCGTCCTTTACACGCCCATCGCGCCGAGCCCACAGGGAGTCGCCACGCCGCTCGATGCCCCGTATACGGTGCTCGACCGGCTCCAGATGCAGTTCGTCCGCACCCGCTTCCATATCCCCGAAGACCGGTTTACAGTGCTTTTACTCGAAGAGAACGGAACCGTGATGCTGCGCAGCCCGGCACCCGTCGATCCGTTCCGCCTGAACGCCCTCATAGACGAACTCCCGACGCGCAGGGAGGAGATGCAGCGGCCCCACGCGAATTAATCTGCGAATCACAACCAGTGACTCGCACGTATCGACCATCTCTTCAAAGAGAGGGACCATGGCACCCACAGCCGTAAGCGAAGCCGTTCAGCCGTCCACCGCATATCCGCCCACCCCGGTGCCCGAAATTGTCGAGGCGCTCCGGCGTGTCACCGCGCTGCACGGGCTCCCCGACTCCGATCTGGAGTGGCTCGCGACCCACTGCGAAGAAACCCGTTATCCGGGCGGCACGCAGATGTTCCGCGAAGGCGATCCCGCGACGAAGATGTGGATCCTGCTCTGCGGCGAAGTGCACTTCCGCCGCCAGCAGGGCGGCGCCGGGTTGTTCATTGGCCGCGCCGGACAAATCACCGGGCTGCTGCCTTTCTCGCGCATGAAGACCTTCGGCGGCTACGGATTCGCCGCGACGGATCTGTGGGGGTTGCAGCTCGACCGCGAGAAGTTCCCTGAGATGCTGGCGGCGATTCCGTCGATGGGCCAGCGCTGCGTCAGCATTATGCTGGACCGCGTCCGCGAAATGACGCGCCTCGAACAGCAGGCGGAAAAACTCACGGCGCTCGGCAAGCTCGCCGGCAATCTCGCGCACGAACTGAACAATCCCGCCTCGGCCGCGCAGCGCGCCGCTTCCGGGCTGATTGAAGAGCTGCGCACCTACGGGCATCAGAAATTCCTGCTCGGCGGCCTCTGCCTCGACGAGGAGCACATGCAGAGCATCCGCAGCTGGCGCGATCGCATGGAGGAGCAGGGACGGCAGGCGCTCGGCAGCTCCGTCACCCAGGCGGAGCGCGAGGATCAGGTGCAGCGCTGGCTGCGCGACCACAACATCGAACAGGTCTGGCAGATTGCTCCCGACCTCACGGAGCTGGGTGTCACGACCGCGAACCTCGACGAGCTTGCTGAGCTTTTGCACGGCCAGCATCTCGAAATCGTGCTGTCGCAGTTCGCGTCATCGGTGCGCACCGAGCGCATGGCGCAGGCGATGCTCGACTCCACCACGCGCATCTTCGACCTCATCGCCGCCGTCAAGGACTACTCGTGGATGGATCAGGCGCCGATCCAGCAGGTCGACATCCCGCAATCGCTCGAGACGACCCTGGCCATGCTGCAGTCGCGCCTCGGGCACATCGACATCGAACGCCATTACGCCGCCAATCTGCCGCGCATCTCCGCTTACGCGAGCGAGCTGAACCAGGTTTGGATGGCGCTGATCGAAAACGCTCTGGACGCCGTCGACGATCATGGTCGCCTGCGGCTGAGCGTCGCCTGCGTCGGCGAGTTCGTCGTGACGGAGATTTGGGACAATGGCCACGGCATCCCGGAGGACATTCAGGCCCGCATCTTCGAGCCGTTCTTCACGACAAAAGCGCCGGGCCATGGACTCGGCCTCGGCCTCGACACGGCACAACGCATCGTGCGGCGCCACCGCGGCTTCATCCACGTCGAATCGAAGCCAGGAGAAACCTGCTTCCAGGTACGCCTGCCGATCGAGCCGCTGCAGGCGTACTAGGCTCGCGAACTTAGGGCAGACGGCGCGTCCAGTAGTCGGGCCGCCTGCTGCCGTGGGCGACAGCCCAGATCATAATTACGGCGTCCTGCTCGGAATAGAGGATGGAAAAGGGAAAGCGCCAGAGCAGGAAGCGCCTCGCGTTGTTCCTGCCCATCGGCCAGCGTTCGGGCGCCTCACGGATGGTCTCCGTCGCTCGCCGCAATTCTTCAATAAACTCCAGGGCGGCCCTGGGATTGCGCTCCCGATACCACGCGACTGCACTTCTTACGTCAGCAGCAGCGCCCTGATGAAACTCGACGGGCTTAGGGCTCATTCGTGAAATTCAGGAGTTCCTGATGCAGCTGCTCCCAGGCGACCGTGACGGCCCTGCCGGCCTTCAGGTCCTCGATTCGCCGAGCCACCTCCTGGTCCCAGGCCTCTTCAACGGACTCAGATTTCGTGTCGAGGCTATCGAGCAGCGTATTCGCCAGGGCGGCGCGCTCCTCTGCGGGCAATTCCAGCGCTCGTTTCAGGAGATCGGAAATCTGCCGGCCCATGCCAGGATTCTAACTCGCTCGTCTTGAGGTGTGCTGCATCGGGCCAGGAGAGATGGCCCGCGGAACGCCGCGGGCCAACCTTTGTGACTGGGCAGCCGTGTCCCTCACGGCTGAGCGTGAAGCGCCTCGTCCAGGGTTCCGTGCAGTTCCGGGTGTGGCTCGTGTTCAATGGTGTCGAGTTTGGTCTTCTGCTCGTCCGTCAGGATGTCCCGGATCTTCCGGTCGGCGGCGAGCCGCGCCGTATGCACCTGGAGCAGGCGTTCGTGGGCAGTAGTGCCTTCATCGTGTATGGCTCGGGCGGTCGCATCGTGCAGATCTTCGAGAATCGGCACGAGCTTCGTTTGCTGATCGTTGCTGAGGTCGAGCCGCGACGTGAAGAGTTTCATCTGCGCCTGGACGGTGGGGATTCCGGAGCTGTCCGTAACGGGAAGACTGGACGTCCCGGATTGCTGCCCGAGTGCCGGCAGGCCCAGCAGCAGGGCGGCCCCGAGGGCGAATGAACCGATGTGTTTCATAAAAATTCCTCCGTTGGACCTATGATCCGCAGCGAGGCATTCGCCGTCGATGGGTTGCGGCGCACTTGCTGAACACCGAAGCCGCCGTTGTTCAGAAAAGGGAGGGCGGGCGTTGTCGGGAGGGAGGAATGCGGCGAAACTGGAGTGCATGCCAACGCGCCGATCCGATCCGCGCGCGCGCCGTACGTGCCAGCGGCTGGGGAGCGCTCTCGTGGAGCTCATCCGTGAGAAGCCGATCGAAGCCATCACCGTCCAGGAAGTGCTGGATCGCGCGCGCGTGGGACGATCGACGTTCTATCTGCATTACCGCGATAAGAACGATCTGCTCTTCAGCCAGCTTGCGATGTTTCTCGAAGTGATGAGCACGAGGCTCAGCCAGCAGAAGGAACGCTCCAGCCGGCTGGTGGCCATCGAGGAGATGTTTGAGCACATTGGCGGCCAGAACCGCATGTATGCGGCACTGGCCGAAGCGGGGCGGCTGCAGGATTTCTACGATCTGGCGCAGGATGCATTCGCCCGCGGCATTGCGCGCCGCCTGCGGGAACTCGGGGTCGCGAGGCGTATCCCGCGGACAGAGCTGGCCGTCCGCTCCACCGCTCTGGCGGGTAGCCTGCTGGCGCTGATGCGATGGTGGATTGAGCGTGGCGCGAAGGAATCGCCGAAGACGATGGACGCGATGTATCACCGGATGGCGTGGGCCGGAATGGAAGGCAAGCCGGACTGAATGCGTCGCGAGAGCAGGCCGGCGCGCT
>DASSKX010000427.1:0-8705 GCA_035689925.1 Acidobacteriaceae bacterium | reverse complement strand
TGCCCAGATTCCGATAGACGAGGCGAGGATTTCTGAACGTTTCCCCGAAGTTATACTTATCAATCTCCGGATAAACGTGCCCGTTCACCTGAACAATGTCTTTCCAGCCGTCGTTGTCATAGTCGATGAAGCCGCAGCCCCATGCGACATAGCTACTGTTAATACCCACGCCTGCGGTAAACGATGACTCGGTGAACGTGCCATCACCGTTATTGCGATAGAGGTCAGATGTGTCGTCGGCGAAATTCGTCTTGAAAATGTCCAGCCAGCCGTCGCAATCGTAGTCGGCCACGCCAATGCCCATGCCAGCCTGCTCGTGACCGTCAGCGTTGTACGCGCATCCAGCCATCACGGCGATATCCGTGAACGTCCCGTTGTGGTTGTTCTGGAGCAGCATGCTCGGCTCGGAGTCCACCGCAATGTAGATATCGGGCCAGCCGTCATTATCGAAGTCATAAGAAACTGCGCTGATTGAGTATCGGGGTCCCGGCTTCAGAATGCCGGCTTTTTCCGTTACGTCAGTAAACGTGCGGTCCCCATTGTTGTGATACAGCAGGTTGGTATCGCCCGGCAGCCCGCGTGGCCCGCACATGCTGGGAATGCCCTTCCATTGACACAGCGCGGTAACCTCCGGCGGAAACGGCTTGTCCGGATCCAGCTTCACGAAGTTACATACGAATAAGTCCAGGTGACCATCGCGGTCGTAATCGAGGAAGGTGCAGCCTGTTCCCCAGCGCCCGTGTTCCTGATAGAGTCCGGCCTTACGTGTGACGTCTGTGAACGTGCCGTCCCCATTATTGTGAAACAGAATGTTGTGTCCCCAGAAAGTGCAGAAGAGGTCGTCCCAACCGTCGTTGTCATAGTCCCCGACGCAGACGCCCGTCTGCCAGCCGCTCCGGCCGAGCCCCGACCTCGATGTCACATCTGTGAATGTGCCATTTCGGTTATTGCGATACAGATGTGTGGTGGGCGCCTGTCCCGCAGGCCAGTGCGCGTCGAGGCGGCTCCCGTTGGTGAGATAGATGTCGAGCCAGCCGTCGTTGTCGTAGTCGAAGAACGCGACGCCGCTGCCCTTGGTCTCGATGATGATGCGCTTGTGATCGACGCCACCCCACACGTTCGGCGTGGTGAGGCCTGCCTTCTCAGCAATGTCGATGAACTGCACCGGAGAGGACGCCGCTGGCGTCACCTCGGCCTGGAGCAGCGCTCCGGATCGCCACTTCCAGACAGGCGTCGTGAGGAGATCGAGCAGCGCGCCGCCCAGCAGGAACGAAGAACCCAGGAAACGCCGCCGCGGCAGGATCATACAGTGCGGCGATTATAAAAACCGAATGCGCGCCGCCGCAACCACCTCAGGTTGTCACGGCCCAGATTGCAATATCTCGAGCGCTTGTTTGGCCGAGCTGTTGTTCGGCTGAAGACGAAGCAACTGGTGCAGAACTTCCCCCGCCCGTGTGCGGTCATTCTGTACCGCATAAAGACGCGCGAGATTGAGGTACGACTGGTCGAATCCTGGCGCGGCCTTAATGGCCGTCTTGAATTCGCCCTCCGCCTGCGTCAGTTTCTGCTGGCGTGCGAACAGCACACCCAGGTTGTTCAGCGCCTCCGCATAATCGGGACGCAGGTCAATCGCGCGCCGCAGATACTGCTCGGCTCGTTGCTGGTCCTGCTGCTGCGCATACAGCATGCCCAGGCTGAAGTTCGTCTCTGCATCTTCGGGCTGCAATGCCAAGGCCTGCTTCAGAGAGGATTCCGCGCGCTCCCAGGCGTGCTGCCGTCGGTACACGTTTCCAAGATTCAGCATGGCAACGGCATACCCTGGCCGCTGTTCGATTGCCTGTTGAAAATCTGCAATGGCTTCGTCTGCCGCGCCCTGCTGCGCCGCCAACATGCCCAGGTTATTCCATGCTTCGGCGTAGCCGGGACGCAGCTTCACCGTCTTTTCCAGATATGCCCTGGCCTGCACCAGATCGTTGCTGCGAAGGCTCAGCGTTCCCAGGTTGTACCACGCGTCCGCATCATCGGGCCGTACCGCCACCACCTGCCGGAAACTCTCCGCCGCTTGTTCCATATAGCCGTGTTGGGCCATCGCCACCCCGAAGGTGAACGCGTTTCGCTGGAATGTGTCCTGAATCAACCTTCCCGCAAAGGGCAGAGCGCTCCGCATGCGCTCTTCGGCGGTTCCCGGAATTCCTCCCGGATCGGCGGCCACGTCAACCGCGTCGACCTGGCCCTGCAGGACCTTCACAATGTTTCCTTCGCTGTCGATGAGGAAGGACGTGGGCAGAGGCATGTCGCGGTGCCGGTCAAACAAGTGCCGATAGACCAGGTTATAAATGCCCGCCACCTGCTCAGTCGCGAGCACCACAGGAAAGTTGAGCCGCTGTTCGTGCGCCAACTCGCGTGCTCGGGCTGCCGACTCCGGAGGATCGACGTTTACGCCGAGCAGCGCCAAGCCACTCGCGGCGAGTTTCGAAGTGTCCCGCTGCAGTTCGGTGAGTTGCTGGAGCGAAGTTGCCGACTCCGCCGACCAGAACACGATCAACAACGGCTTTCCTTTAAACGAACTGAGCGCGCGCACCTTACCGTCGAGATCAGGGAGCGAGAATTCCGGAGCCTGCAGCGGTTCGATCAGCCACGTCTCTGCGCTCGAAGGCAGTTGCTCCGGCACAGTGTAGCTTCCGGCGGCGTGCCATTCTCGCGTCGCCGTCGCAAACGCCACCGCTGAAAACGCGGCCGAACCCTCCGTAATCTCGATCCGATGATTCCGGGGCAAATTGTCGAATCTTTGCTCAGCGCCCCCGGGCCAATGGACCGTTGCCTGCGCGGCACCCTGTGTCTCTCCCAGGCCGAAAAACAGCTCTTTGCTGTGCTGCGCCAGAAATCCCGAGCCCGCCTGCAGAAACCGCGTTTGCCGCAGCGCACCGCACTCCACGGTCACCGCAGCTCCAATGGCGTCGCGGTTGCCTTTGCGTCCGCGGAGTCGGATGCAGACCGCATCCCCGATCTGCGGCATCGCGTTCCGCAGGATGCGGATCTGCGGGGCGTTCCGGCTCTTGAGCACAATCTCCAGGCGTCCATCATGATCTACATCGGCCAGCGCAAAGCTACGGCAATCATCGGGAAAATCCAGACCTGCCGGCCCTGAAATCTCGGCGAATGTGCCGTCTCCGTTGTTCGCGAACATCACGTTTCGCGCGTAACCGTGCCAGGTGTGGTCGGAACGGATCAACTCGTTAATTGCATTCCATGCCCGTTCGTATGCAGGCGACGCTTTCGCGTCCTCCGGCGATTGCGCCACCACCTGCCGCCAAAAAAAGCTCGCCAGATCCCGACGATCGGCCCCGGAAACATATCCGTTCGATACGTACAGATCGGCGAATCCGTCGTGATCGAAGTCCCAGAAATCGGAGGACCACGACCAGCGCCCCATCTCCACTCCGGCAACTGGCCCAACGTTCTCGAACGTGCCGTCGCCCCGATTACGGTACAGGGCGTTGCCCCGCGCATGCCGGCGATACAGCGCGCGGACTCTCTGGGGAGCATCTGCATGAAACTGCTTTTGCTCGGCGATGCGCTGTCCGGCGGCTTCCCACATGCTTGGCACGTACACATCCTGTCGGCCATCGTTGTCGAAGTCGCACCAGCAACAACTCATCCCGGCGCCGACCTCGTCGACATGAGCCGCCTCAGACACATCTGTGAACGTGCCGTCCCCGTTGTTGCGATAAAGCTGACTACTGCCAAAGTCGTTGGCAACGAACAGATCCGGACCGCCGTCTGCCCTTGTCTGTCCCCATGCGCAGGCGAAGCTATACCGGTTGTTCTGCACGCTTAGCCCGGCCTTCTCCGTGACTTCCAGGAAGGCATGGCCGCCCTCGTTGCGAAACAGGCAGTTTGGTGGTCCGTTGCGCGCGTCATAGTAGGGAACTGGGTAGTGATACTGATCCAGGCCCAGATAGTACTGGTACGTGCAGAGGTATACATCGAGCCGGCCGTCGCCGTCGTAATCTGCAGCCGCCGCATGCGTAAACGTGCCCTCCGCGGCCCGCGCAAAGCGGAATGCGTCGCGCTTCAGCGCGAAGGTGCCATTGCCCTGGTTGACGAACAGCAGGGGCCCTGTTCCGCATACAACCAGCAGATCCTGCAGCCCTCGGTTATCGAAGTCCGCGAAAAGCGCACACGCGGTGTTGTCCAGCACGCCGACTCCAGCCTTCGCGGTCACATCCTCAAACGTGCCGTCGCCGCGGTTCCGGTAAAGCCGGTTCGGCAAGCCTGCAGGCTGACAGACATACAGGTCATCAAAGCCGTCGCCGTCGTAGTCTCCGGCAGACACGCCGTTGTTGCAGTAGACATCCAGCCCAATCGCACCGTCGAGCACGGTCCGCCAGTGGTCGGCGCCGAGCAGCATCTGGGCTCTCCACGATTCTGTTCCGCCCAGCGCCTGCTCGGTTACTTCGATAAACGAGGGTTGCCGCATGGCGGCGACGGTTTCGCCTTTAGCCAGCCAGCGCTTTGCGATCCAGCCCTGCGATTCCTGCCGCCACTGTGTTTCCCAGGAACCGACGCGTTCTTCGCGGTGACCATCCGTCCGCAACATCACCAGGTCATACCGGATCTCCGCCCTGACGCTCGCGGGTGAATCCCCAATCACCTCAATCCCGTAGATCTCAAACTCAGCCGTTTCGATGCGCTGTGGCCGGCTGAGCCACGCAGCCACGCTGCTGAGAAACCGATCGCGGCCGGTCGCCGTCGCCGTGGCGAATTCGCACTGGACCACTTTCACGCCGAAAGCAGACCGCAGCGTTCGCTGGTTGCCAATTGCTAGCGTAGAGGCTTCGATCCCCGGGTCGAGGAGTCCAGCAAGCGTCCCGCCTGTATCGGGCGACGAGCGCAACCCCTTGCCCCATTTCCGTAGTTCATCTTCTATCTCGGAGGCATACTTTTCCGTGACATAGCCGTCCCGTCCTGGCTCGACCATCTGGAGCACAGCGCTGAGCGGCGAGTCCTGTGGATAATGCGGTTGCAGCCGCACCTCGCTCATGGGCAAGTCGGTCGCCGAGGCCTGCAGTGTGTCCGGCGCACACAGCCGGCGCAATCCCGCCAGAGGAGCAGCCCGAAAGAGCAACGGCGCGAGGCTCAACCCCTGCAGCAGACGCCTGCGGGAAAGAACCTGTTGGGGATTCCGGGGGAACTCGGTCATACGGCTGCGATTGGCGGAAATCATAGCACCCGCTTAGCGATCGGCGACGGGATAGTCCAGTCGGGACCGGTGTTCGGAACGCCGGGTGGAAGCACATCTACAACTTGTGGTTGACAAGCCCTGACGAAATGCTCTAAAGTCGCCCTCCAACCTCAGAACCGACGGTTTGAGCCACCCCAAAATGTAACGGCTTTCACCGCCCGCAATCCAGTTTCTCCAGGCGGGTAGGCGACGAGGCACAAAAAAAGCAGTGGCAGTTACGGTATCGACCCCGGGGAATTACATTTCGGAGGTATGTGATGCGCCGTCAAATGAAGGCAGTGCGCTTCTTTGGAGCCCTAAGCTGCACAATACTCGCGTGTTCCTTACTGCTTTTGCCGTGCAGAACGGCATTGGCCCAGGTCGACGAAGGTTCGGTCACGGGAACAGTGACCGATACCAGCGGAGCCGTCGTTCCCAACGCGGAAGTCGTGCTGCTCAACACAGATCAGGGCATCACTGTGCAAACGCGCACAGACGCCAGCGGCTCGTATACGTTTTCGCCGGTGCGCGCTGGTCACTACAGCATGACGGTGACCGCCCAGGGCTTTGCGAAGACCACCCACTCCAACCTGACGGTGAACGTTGCGCAGGCGCTGCAGGTCAATATTCAGCTCAAGGTCGGACAAGCGTCCGAGACGGTGCAGGTCACCGAGGCTCCTCCGCTGTTGCAGACGGAAGAAGCGTCCACGGGCCAGGTGATCGGCCGGGAAGCGGTGAACAATCTTCCTCTCAATGGCCGCAATTTCACTTTCCTGGCGCAGCTGGGAGCGGGCATGCAGAGCCCGCAGGCCGATACGCGCGGCAACGCTGCTTCCGGCGCCTTCTCCGCGAATGGCGAGCGTCCCGCGCAGAACAACTACCTGCTCGACGGCATCGACAACAATTCCGATAACGTGGACTTCCTCAACGGCACCAACTACGTCATCCTGCCTCCGATCGACGCCATCCAGGAATTCAAGGTGCAGACCGGGGACTACAGTGCGCAGCTGGGCAGGGCTGCAGGCGCCGTGTTGAACGCCACCGTTAAATCGGGCACGAACTCGCTCCATGGCGACGTCTGGGAGTTCTTCCGCAACGACAAGCTCGATGCGGCCGACTGGTTCGAGAACAACACTGCGCATCCGGTGAAGGGCGAATATCGTTTCAACCAGTTCGGGGGAACGATCGGCGGTCCCATCATCAGGAACAGGCTGTTCTTCTTCGGCGACTACCAGGGCACGCGTCGCGTGCAGGGTACGTCGGCGAATCCCGCTGTGCCAACCCTGAACGAGCGAAACAGCAATTACCAAAACCTCCAGGACATCCTCATTCAGCAGGCTGGAGCCGCCAGAACGGACATCCTCAACCGCAGCATTCAACGGGGCGCCATCCTCGATCCGGCCACAACCCGCTTTGTCGCTGCGGGAGCAATTGACCCTGTTTCAGGATTGCAGAACAAGTCCGGGAAAGACGGTTATGTTCGCGATCCCTTCAGCAGCGTATGCGGGCCCGGGACAACAAGCTTTACACTCGCAGCCTGCCCGGACCTCAACGTTCTTCCGGCGGGCCGCATCGATCCCAACGCAGTGAAACTGCTGAATCTATTCCCATTACCGAATACGGGCATCGGCAATTACCAGACCAGCCCTGCCCTGTACGAGCACTCGAATGAATTCGACACACGCGTCGACTTCAACCCGAATCAGGGAAATCAGGTCTTTGCCCGGTTCAGTTATTCTGACGACCCGCAGTTCATTCCGGGACCGTTCAAAGGCATAGCTGATGGCGGGGCTTTCCAGCAGGGAGTTCAGACTGCAAAATCGGCGCAGATGGTGGCGGCCTACACGCACGTCTTCAGCCCCAGTGTCGTTAACCAGGTCCGCGCCGGCTTTGCCCATCTTCACACTACTCGCTTCGGACCGGTAGGCAACCAGATGGGGATTCCTCAGCAGTTCGGAATCCAGGGGATTCCTCAGGTGGCCGAAAACGGCGGCCTGCCGGCGATCGCCATCACCAACTTGCAGACTCTGGGCAGTAACCAGTTCCTGCCGTCCGATGAAGCTACGGCTACGCTCCAGGTTACGGACGATTTCACCCGGATCTACGGCAAGCACAGTTTCAAGATGGGCATTGAATTCCAGAACGCGAAGTTCTCGACTTTGCAGCCTGCGACTTCGCACGGCCGGTTCGAATACAGCGGCACCTACACTGATATTCCCAACCAGGGGGCGACGACGGGTGGGTTGGCGCAGTTCCTCCTGCCTCCGACTGCCGCGCCCGCAACGATCGGCGGGAATCCGAATCCGAACGGATTCAGCTATTCCGGCGGCTCCAACAACGTTGCCGCCTCGAACATCAACAAGACCTACGACGAGAAGAAGTATTTCGCCGTGTACTTCCAGGACGACTGGAAGATGACCCCGAAACTGACGGTGAACTTAGGCGTCCGCTACGATTACTTCGGCCCGATCAACGAGACCAACGGCGGGCAGGCTAACTTCGTTCCTGCTCCTCTGCCGAACCTGGCCCTGGGGAATCCGACGTTCCTCCTTCCGGCCTCCGGTAAGGATAACCGCACCTTATCGGTCGGGCCTCCGCTCGATCCGACAAACCCGACATTAGGCAACACGCCAGGATCGACGTGCGCCGGAGTCGGATGCTGGGGGCTGGTCGATCTCCTTGCGGCCGATGGCATTACGTTGGAGGAAACCAATCGGTACGGCCAGGGACTGCTGAAGACACAAAAGGCCAATTTCGCCCCGCGTCTTGGCTTAACCTATGAAATCACTCCGAGGCTGGTGGGGCGTGGCGGTTTCGGCGTGTTCTACAACTCATTTGAGAATCAGGGGTATGGACCGAACATCGGCGAGAACTATCCGTTTGTCTTCAACTTCGGATACGGCGTCACTGCGGACCCATCTGACCCCCATTCCTCGATCGTTTCTCAGGTCGCGCCGGTCAGTTACAACACCTCGTTTGCCGGTTGCCCCACAGCCGGCCCCGGCGGTACCGCGTCGGTCGAAGCCGGCTTCTCCTGCATCCAATTCAACCCAGCGGTAGTCAATGCAAAGGGTCTCGGACTGCAAGGGCTGCAGTTCAATTATCAGACCCCGCGCACCTATGCCGGAAACCTTACCTTCGAATATTCGATCCTGCGTTCGATGGCGGTTACTGCGTCTTACGTGTACACCCACGACGCCGACCTGCAGCATGGCGTGGGATACAAGAACGTGCACCAGATACTCCCTGCTGGCATCAACACCGGTTCTGGATGCCCGTATGGAAACTTTGCAGTGGGTACCACTCCAGGAAAGCTGAGCTGTGTGCCGTTCCCCGATTTTGGCGGCGGCAGTTACCAGGCGACGGACGGTGTTAGTTCCTATCACGGCTTGCAAACGAAGTTACAGCAGCAAGTCTCGCACGGGCTGATGTTCCTGCTCACCTATACATGGTCGAAAACCCTCAGCGATGCCGGCGACCT
>DASSKX010000426.1:0-10886 GCA_035689925.1 Acidobacteriaceae bacterium | reverse complement strand
CATCACCTGGTTCAGGTCCATCTCGATGTTGGCAATCGAGTTGACGGAGCTGTTCACATAAACCCAGGCGTCGTAGACGAAGTTCTGAGCATAAACATCGTCTGCGAACGAGTCGTAGTAAAGTTCGCCGCCATTGTTGGTGAAGTTGGTTGAGAACTGACGTGCCTGGCCGCTGAGGGAAGGCGAACCCGTAAGTGTCATCCAGCCGCTCGCGCTGCCATTGGTCGCGTTGTCAAATTTGAGTTTCCAGTTGCTGAGGGTCTGGATGCTGCTAACGCTCTTCGCAGTGGACGGGATGTAGGCCGAGCTGCCCCCGCTGCTGGCGGTGGTGCTGGCTGTGGTCGTCGTTGTACCGGACGAGGTCACATTGATGGCAACGTTCGCCACGCAGCCGGCTCCCTGGTTGCCCCAGGACTTGACGTGCAGCGTGTGATAACCGCCAGAAGCAGATACGGTCGCGCCGATCACGGTACCGCCCACGGTGGTGGTGCTGGTGCTGCTGTCGAGGGAGTAGCCCATCGCAGAGACTGGCTGGCCTGAGCAGTAGCTGGCGCCGGCAGAGAGCCAGAATTGCGAGCCGACGGAGGCGTTGTTGGCGGGACTGTTGACGGTGATTCCATTCGCCGAAGCTGAGCTGGTGGAGGCGGCAGTGGCGGTCTGACTCGTTACATCGACGCTGACGTCGGTTACGCACGAGGCGCCCTGGTTACCCCAGGATTTCACGTGGACGGTGTGCCAGCCGTTTGCCGCCGGGACGCTGGCATTGATCGAGGTGCCATTCACGATGGTGGTGTTGGTGCTGCTGTCCAGGGAGTAGCCCATCGCGCTGATCGGCTGCGACGAGCAAGGGCCGGCATACGCCGACAAGTTGAAAGGAGCAGAGACCTGCGACCCATTGGAGGGGCTGTTGACGGTTACGCCGGCGAAGGCGGGGGAAGCAAAAGCAAGAAGGACCGGGAGTGCGGTAAGAAGAGCTTTCCTCATTACGAACGACCTTTAGGAATCGGATTTTGCCCGCCACCTGTGCGGGATTGCACATTGAGGTCTGCGCGATCTCTAACTTGCTGAAAAAAGAGACCCGTGTGGAGTTCAGTTTTTGGGGTCGGGCTTGTCTGAGGGAGGACAACGTGCGCCTCGAGGAACTCGACAACCTCGTTTGCGTACTTCGGCGGCTGCGGCGGCACACGTCCGCTGCAAAACCGCACTGACTGGGACCCGGGTACAGGACAGGACACAGGGAAAAACCTGTGCGGCGGGTGTCACCGGAACGGCGATCGCCGGTTCCCCTGCTCTGTGCGCTCTACCAAGTCATCAGGCAGAAAACATCAGGTGAATTGCTTAAATGAATAATACAGACTTAAAAACCGCAGGCAACCCTTTTCCCGGGCATATTCGCAACAAAAATGTAATCGCTGAGCACCGCGGGACGGTTCGTGCAAATTGTTCTCGGGCTTGACGAAAAGACTTCCAGCCACCGGAAAATCCTTACACGCTGGCGGGCGGTTTTGGCCGCTTTCCCTGAGCGGATCAGCCATGGATTGGCAAGCTGCATGGTTTCGGGAGAGCTGTTTTCCACAGGATCGCAGCCCGTTGAACCCTGAACCAGCAGTGTGAGCGCGGTCAGTCCTGCTGCCGGGCATAGCCCAGAGTGCAACCGGGTTTTCTGCGGGACGAATCCAATTGAAATCACGAGGAACTCTTGCGGACAGTTGACTCGAACGGCACCTCTCCACGACCGATTCCGATGACCTTTATTTTGCTGACGGCAGCAGTGGTCCATCTGCCTTTGCTGCTCTCGGAATTGCCGCTCCGGTCGTACGATACGAACTTTCATATCTTTTTTGCTTCGCATTACCTTCATCACTGGTTCAATCCGTGGAACACGAAGTGGTTTGCCGGCTTCTCGCAGACCAGCTATCCGCCCCTGCCGCAGCAATGGACCGCGCTGTTCTCTCTGATTTTTGGCCTGAACATGGCGTACATGCTCGTCCAGTTCATCGCCATCCTGCTGCTCGCCTGGGGGGTCTACCGGTTTGCAGAGATTTGGGTTAGCCCGCGGGCTGCGTCTTTCGCGGCGCTGGCCAGCGTGCTGCTCGGTTCAGAGAGCTTTCTGGTCTATAACGCCGGTCAGCTCGGAACGACCGCTGCCGCCCCGCTCTATCTTTTGGCTCTGCCGTTTCTGTATCGCTGGCTTCGTTTCGGCGGCTGGCGCTCCTTCGTCAAGGCAATTGCGCTGTTTGCGGCCGCCGCTGCGGCCCACCACGCGACACTTATTTTTGGAGCGATGTTCTTTGCCCTGCCGATCCTGGCTTTGGCTCTGATGGACCGCAGCCAGGAACCGCCGGAGCGTGCGTCGGCCATTGCGATCCGCGCAGCGATCATCACGGGCGCTGTCGTGGTGACGGTGGGGATCGTCCTGCTGCCCTTCTGGATCTGGCTCTTCCACTATCCCGTGACGCAGACACCGATTCCTCACCCCAGCCGCGCGAATTACATCCTGAGTCCCGAATGGGGGTTGAACTACTTTGTCGTTCCGTACGGAGCGTTGATCCTCGCGCTGCCGTTCATCATTCTGCGCGGCTCAAAAACGTGTCGGCTTCGGCCGCTCATGATCGGCTTCTGGGTGTGCTGCATCATCGGACTGGGAGGAACCACTCCGCTGGGAGTCTGGGTTCTGCATCGCGCCTTTGAGGTCCTGACGTTCGAGCGGTTCAGCTACTGGGCGACTCTGCTGGCCCTGCCGATTGTTGGCGCGATCACCGCAGATCTGGTTTCGCGTTTCCGTATGCGCGCCGGGGTGCCTCTCGCACTACTGGGAGCCTTGAGCTGCGCGCTCGCCGTCGCCTGGTCCACCTACCGTCCCACGGATGACCTCACCTTCAAGGTCGACTCGGTCGCACAATGGCTGAACCGCGACGGGCACGACAAGTACCGCTACATCACCCTCGGCTTCGGGAATAAGCTCTCCCGGCTTTCGATCGAGACGGACGCAGACAGCGTGGATGGCGAATCGAATTCGTCCCGCACGCTTCCTGAGCTGACCCAGTACGGCGGAGCCGCCCTGACCAGCGCCAAATCTTTTGGACCGGGCGGACTGGCTTCGCTCCGAGCGGTGCTGCACCACGCCAGGCGCTACGGACTGCGCTGGGTGATCGTGCGCGATCCCTATTACGACCCCATGCTTGAGATCGCCGGCTGGAAGCGGGTCGACGAGCTGGATAACGGTGGCTTCGTCATCTGGGCAACGGCAGGCGTGCCCCCCGCCACACCGATGAACCTGTCGCAGGTACCGCCCGCCTGGCAAGGCGTCCTCTGGGGCATTCTTCCCTTTGGCAGCAGCATCGTTGCGATGTTCGCGTTGCTTTTCCTGAAGGACGATGAAGCCGTTGGTGCAAGGCCGGAGATCGAGCCCGTTGCCGAGCCGGTGACCGTGAGCGAGGAAGAGCCGGTATCCGCAGGTGACTGGCGCCTGATGGGATTGCCCGCTGCGGCCAGGCGGCTCATTGCCCGACGGCGCGACCGAGCCGCTTAGCGGGCTCCAGCTGATGGCGGTCCAGGTTGCTCTTCCGCCTGCAGGGATTTGGGTGCGGGCTGACCGGCGCAGGCCGGAATTCCACCCTCGATGGCCGAGCCTTCCTCGTAGTCGTTCCAGGTCTCGATCATGAGGAACGGGATCACCTGACCGGCTGGCACATACCGCTTCCACAAATTCATCGTGTCGCGCAGCGTCTGACCGCAGCGAGCGGCAATGTGCCGGTTCTCTCCCCAGGAGGCCTTACTGTCATCGAAAGAAGCCCATGCGCCACCCACGATGATCTTGTCTGCGGCGTGCTTCATCGCCTGCTGATAGAAGCCGGCAAGATAGTCTTCGCCCCAGTTGCTTCCGTCCGCGGACCAGCCCTTCGGGCCGGGGCTGATCCATGGGTAATAACCGTCAAAGTCGTTGGCGTATTTGCCGCCGAAGTTTTCGCCGATCAGCAGAGGAGGCTGATCCCATTGATTGACGACGCTGCGGACGCGATCCCAGTCGACGTCGATGCCGGCGGGAAAGACGAAGATGACCGGCCGGTTTGCAAAGGTGAGATAAGCATCGTGTCCCGCAGAATGCTTGTCCAGGTAAAGCTTCTGAAATTCAGTGAGATCGGCGATGACCTGGTTGGTGTCGCCAGGGTGCACTCCGGAGAGGTCATACATCATCGCCACATGGAAGTGCCGCTTGCCGGCCACTTTCTGCAACAGCGCGTAATTGCGATCGATGTAGGGTTCCCGGTCGCCGTACCAATCCACCACGAAGGCGGTGATGCCCATTTTCTTTGCGCGGTCGATCTGATCCCGCAGAACGCGCTCGTCGTCGGACGAATACGTCACCGCTATGTGGCTGGTGTGTCCGAACCATGCCTCGTAGGTGGCCAGCAGTTCCGGGGAATTCCCTTCCGCCACGTACTTCAGTCCGGGGGCCTGTGCAGGCAGCGCAGACCCGCCGGCCAGGATCAGCAACAAGAGGACAAATGCGAACTTGCGAAAAAACATGGTGATCAGAAGACGCGGGGAGAGGCCGTGTTGTCGCGTCGCCGCGGTTCCCGCCTCGATGAAGCACAAGATGTTATTCACACACACGACAGATCGCGTCGCGCCGCACTACTCGCCGACTGAATTGGGCGGGCCACCCGGCAGGATCTGATCCATCGGCAGTTCCAGCGCGAAAAGTGTGGCGCCATTCGAGTCGGCATAGACCCACAGACCGTGGAAGGCTGTGCGCAGGCCTGGGTGCATGGTGAGAATGCTCTTCATGAGATTCACTACCTGCTGACGCGCCTGCACTGGGTTCCGGAGGTCCGCCGCCTGCTGGGGAGTCGGATTGTAGTGAATGACGCAGTCCAGCGGTCCAAGATCGGCAGTGAAGTCCACCTTCGAGATCTGGTACGGCTGCCCGTTGGCCTGGATGGTCACTGGCTGATCCGCCGGTAAATTCTGCGGATGCACCTCGCTCGCTTCGCGCCGGAGCTTATCCACATTGGGGCTGGTGATGAAATCCGCAGGAATCACCAGGAAGGAGGCGATCTGATAGTAGAAGTGGGCTGCCCACTCGTCCTTCTGCTGCTGATATTGCCGCGCGTGCGCCCAGTACCAGACGCCGTTGTGATCGGCGAGCATCATGGGCTTGCTGAAGAATCCGGCCAGCTTCCACTGTCCGCCTTGGTCCTGCGACAAAATGAGCGAGATCTGCTGTGGCTTCTGCACTCCCGTGGCGTGGAGAATCGCGAGCGCATATTTCCCCGGCGGCAGACCAGAGAAATTGAGAACAATGGTCATCGTCGAGCCACTCGGGGTGCAGAAGAACTGATTGCCCTGGGCATTCGCCTGGCTGGCGTCGAAGAGGAAGATCGCATCGACCGTGATGCCGGCCTGCTGAATTTGCGGCTTCAACGCATTGGCTGAGTTGGCGATGCCGGTGAAGTCATTCGCGACGGCCGGTAACGTGTCATTGCGGAGGCCCTGCATATCGCCGTTCTGCACATCGCTGACCAGCAATTTGGCGACACGAGAGACATCATCGCGCTGGGTGGCGGTCATCTGCCCTGCGGTCGTGCAGGAATCTGCCCAGGCCGCAGGCAAAAGAAGAATGCAGCAGAGTGCCAGCAGCAGAAGCCGCGGCATAGGTACTAAGGTCCTTTGGTTTTGCATTGGTCGTGCGTTCTCCACGCTCACCGGCGGTGAATACACGCCGCCATTGAGTCACATACAGAGATGCAGGTTGGGTGGGATTTTGGTGGTTGGGCTGAACCGGATTTTGGGGATCGGTCCCACCCATTCGTAAATTGCAGAATCTAAGGACGTGCCGAACCCAGGAAAATCCGAGCATTCTGGCCGAAGCAGACGTCTTTGAACATTGATACTCTGGTTAACAGGAGCGGTTCGATTCATCCTATGGAGCTGAATCGCGAGCACGGCGGCGGTGGCAAAGGCAGGCGCGCGAGCGGTCTGCTGCTGGCTGTGTGCGTCGGAGCCGGTCTGTGGTGCGGTTCTGCCTGGGCGCAATCGGAACCAGGGAACCCATCCGTTGCGCAGGGCAAGGATCAGAAGCAGGTCGTTGCGAGCCACGCCAGGCACCATCGCTCTCGGGCGAAAACCACAAAGGCGCCATCACCGTCCGATGAGACGGCGAACCCGCCCCAGGTGACGCTGGACCAGGGCAAACTCCTGGTGGACGCGCACAACTCGGATCTGAGTACGATTCTGCAGGACGTGGCTGCACAGACGGGCATGACCGTGGACGGCCTGAGCAGAAATACGCGAGTCTTCGGCGTTTATGGTCCGGGCGCCCCGCGTGACGTGCTCTCTCAGTTACTCACCGGCGCAGGCTACAACTTTGTAATGGTGGGCGGCGGCAACGAGAACGTTCCGCGCGAACTGGTGCTCACCGCGCAAAACGGCGATGCCCTGCCACCCAATGCAGGCCGGGGCGCCGCTCTGCCGCCACCTCCCCAGTCGGAGGACAATCCTGACGCGGACAACAATGGCGAACCGCTCGGACCGGGCGCGATTGCGCACCCCAGCCCTCAGGATCAGGACACGGACGAGAACAACAGCGATGAGCGCACGCAGCAGCGTCTGAAGAATCTGCAGCAGATGCAGCAGATGATCCAGGAAAATCCCCAAAACCAGCAGAATCCGCAAAATCAGCAGAACCCGCGGAGCGGGCCGACCCCGCCGAATTCACCGAACCCGCCACAGTAGGTCTTGCGTGGCCAATAGAGGCGATCGTTGCGGGACTGACTGTTTATCCCGAGAGGTGCCGCCGATAGATCGTCGCCAGTTCTCCGAAGGCGCGAAGGAAGTCCGTGGAGCGGACCTTCGACCCCGCGACATCGGTCCACACCGGAAGGGGATACTCGTAAATCTGCCGTGCAATGGCCGCATGGTCGTGCTTGTGCATGGCCAGAAATCTGGCAATGATCTCCACGTCGAAAATCCAGCGCGAATGAAAGGGCTCGGCGAGAACCTGCCGCAGTTCGGGGGTGATGCGGAAGAGTTTCGCGCCGCACTGCGTGTCATAAACGGCCAGCCTGAGCAGGACCGAAGCGACCGTTGCGAAGCAGCGGCCAAGATAATGCCGCAACGGCTTCCGTTGAATGTCACGCCCCAGCAGCCGCACGCGCGATCCAAAGATCATGTTCAGTTCCGGGCGGATCTCGAGCAGGTGCAGGAAATCAATAATCTGCTCGAGCGGCGTGGCGAGATCCGCGTCCCAGAAGCCAGTGACCGCCTCTCCCGAAGCGATCACGTGCAGCATGCCATTCCGCACCGCTTCGGCTTTGCCGCGGTTCGGCTGCTGGTCAAGGACCGATACCCGCGACGGAAACTGCTCCCGAAACGAAGAAAGGACAGCCAGCGTAGAATCGCTGCTGCCGTCGTTTACAAACAGAAAATTGATTGCGCGGCTGCGCCCGTCCTGCAGAAAACGGGCAAACGCATCCGCCTGAAACCGAGCGGCCTCGTTGTAACAAGGGATAACAACAGTGCACGTCGGAGTGGCAATCGATGCTTCCTCGGCACCGCCCGGACCAGGTGCGTCGCTCATTCGATCCAAACTGGCTCCATCGCCAATGCTGTTACAGATTCATCAGTATAGTCCTGTCGTTGCCTGGTTAGCCGCTGACACATCCCGCGCTGTATTCTGCGCCTCTCAGTGAGCAGACCATCGAAGGAGACTGTGATGAAGCGAGCGACAACAACCGCTCTGATGACTGGCGCGGCGATTGCCGGCGCCGGAGCCCTTTGCGCCGGAGCAGCGACGGTAGCGCTCTTCCGGGGAGTATCGAAAATCGCATCGCGTCGGCTGCAGGGCAAAGTGGTGCTCATCACCGGCGGATCACGGGGGCTGGGGCTCGCGATGGCGGAGGAATTCGGCCGCCGCGGAGCACGCCTCGTGCTGACTGCTCGGGATCCCATGGAACTCGATCGCGCCCGTTCCCTGCTCACGAAGCGCGGTGCGGCAACGGACGGCGACATCGTCGTGATTCCCGCTGACCTGCGCCGCATGGAAGAGGTCGAGCGGCTGATCGAGCAGGCGACGGATGCGTTCGGTCCGATCGATATCCTCGTGAACAACGCCGGCGTGATTACCGTGGGCCCGGTGGAGAATCAGTCGGCTCAGGACTTTTACGATGTGATGTCCTCGAACTTCTTTACGGGCCTTCACTGCTCGCTGGCTGTCCTGCCGCAGATGCTTCGGCGTCGCAGCGGCACGATTGTGAACATCACGTCCATCGGGGGAAAGATCGCCGTGCCGCATTTGCTGCCGTACACCGCGAGCAAGTTTGCTGCAGTCGGTCTCTCGCAGGGATTGAACGCGGAACTGCGGTCCAAGGGCATTCACGTGGTGACCGTCTGCCCCGGCCTGATGCGGACCGGATCGCACCTGCAGGCGCTCTTTACTGGTGATGCGGAGCGGGAGTATCGCTGGTTCAGTTTCTCTGCGAGCCTGCCTGGCGCCACAACCAGTGCAGCCGCAGCCGCGCGCAGGATTGTACGCGCGGTGCTGCTGAAGGAATCCGAAATTGCCATCACGCCGCAGGCCATCGTGGCGGCCAGATCGGCCAGCCTGGTTCCGGAAGCGATCGCTCTGGCCATGAGCATCACAAATCGATTCCTGCCCTCACCCGTGCAGGAATCGCGCGAAGCCCGACCGGGCGCACACTTTCGCGGGGCGGAGTTCAAGCCGGTCACAGCGATCGGAAACGCAGCGGCGCGTCGTTACAACCAGACCGCGACTTAGACCAAGCCTGTTCAGGCGCTCACTGATGTTTCGAAGCCAGCAGACGCGCAGCGGCCGCAGCCGCTTCGCTGACGAGAATCCCCATCTTGGGATGGGAGGGCTGCAAGTCGGGCGTGATTCCCTGGCGCTGTAGTTCCTCGGTGGTCGAGGGCCCCACGGAGACGACGACAATCCGCCGCAGAGCCGCAAGTAGCGGTTCCTTCTCGCGCATCGTTTCAGCCACCTGGCACAGGTGTACAGCCTGCGTACCCGTGAGAAACAGCACCACGTCGAAGGCTCCGTGGACGAGCGCTTCAATCATCGCGCGAACATCGCTCAGGTCTTCCGGCAGTGCCCACTGATAGACGGGGACGCGCGTAACGAGCGCGCCACGCTGCTGCAGAGTGTCGAGCAGCGGCTGGTTCGGTATGCCGTATTCCTGAACGGCGATCCGCATACCGCTGAGAGCCGTGCCGAAGGCTGCGTTGATCGAGTCGACCACCTCGTGCCACGTGCTGGGTTCCTGACTGACAATCTGTGCCGAGAGCCCCCACTCGCGCAGCACGGCGACCGGCTTCGGTCCACGCGCAGCGATCCTGGTGCGACGCAGAGCCGCCAGAAAATCCTCCCGTGGGATGCGCGTCTCGATCGCCTGGAACAGAATCCGCGCGCCTGCGCCTGTCAGGAATAGCACCGCGTCAAATTCCTCTGCCATGAGCCGACGCGCGAAGACAAAGGCTTCCTCATTCGACTCCAGCGCAACTTCACGCATCACCGGAACCACGGTGGGAATCCCGCCGTTATTCCGGATCAGAGTCGCAATTTCCTTCGCACGCCTGTTTTCCAGCGCGAGCACACGCAGCCCGCCAAAATCGGTTTCTGCCATAGGTGTCCATCGAGCGCGAAAACGGAGGAGACTTCACGCTGCTCTATTGTGCACCTTACGCCAAAAGCAGAGCGCACGGCGCTGCTAGTGCTTGCCAGGAAATCCTCCCAGACCGTGAAACGTCATGTAGAGCGAATATGCGCTGACCGCAATGGCTATGCCCATCTCAAGCAGCAGCACGCCAACTCCATACCTGTACCAGGGATCATGCACGACCGGTGCGTCGGACGGTTCAGACTTTCTCATCGGGACCTCGCAGTTTCGAATTTGAGTCAGGCGGCTTCTTCTTCCGCCAAATAGCTGGTCATCAGACCGTGCTCTTCAGGATGCAGTTCATGCCGCGCAGCCCAGAAGTAAAAAAGCACGAATGGAACAAACATGGAAAGGGCCACAGCGACGTACCCCACATGAATATCGGCGCCGCTCGAAAACACGATGGGATATGCAATGCCGGCGGCCGTCGATACTCCGCCAACAAACCCGGCAGCCGATCCCGGCCGATCCGGAAAAAGCAGCGGCACGAGCGCGAATGTCCCGCCGGTCCCGAATGAAATGAACACGCCGAGCACGACCAGCAGCGTGACCGACAGGTGGAGCGAGCCTGACACACCGGCAACGGTGAGTCCCGTCATCCCCAGCGTGATCAGGATCAGGGACATACCCAACCAGTGCAGACGCGGAGAGTAGGGCAGCGTTTTCGCGATGAAAGGCAGAGGTGTCCATCCTCGGCGCTGAAACAAATCGGACATGAATCCTGCAAAGGGCCGAAACAGCGACGCTGTGAACGACTCCACGGCCGCAAAGGTTCCGGCGGCAATCTGCACGCCTGCCACACCGGTGAAGCCAAGCGCAGCAATGGCATCGTGGAAGCCGCGCGTGAAATACCCCGGCAACCACGCATTCAGGGCGATTTCCAGACCGAACGACATCGCATAGGCGAGCATCAAAGCGACGGCGATGTAGCGGCTCCAAACGAAGATTGTTCCGCGGAAGTTGCTGCGTTCGCGCACCAGATCGCGGCGCTCGGCGTTGGGAGCAGCGCTTCCGCGCACGAGGTACCAGACGGCAATCAGCAGCGCGGCTACGCCGAGCCAGAGAAACGCGCTGTGGTAATTCGTCCCGAAGATGCGCGGCAGCAGCAGAGCACCCACACCGGCGCCGGCGTTACCGGTGCCGGCGTAGAGACCTTCCGCCGTGCCGATCTCCTCGGCTCGGAACCACTGCGCCACATGCTGAATCCCG
>DASSKX010000425.1:0-2355 GCA_035689925.1 Acidobacteriaceae bacterium | reverse complement strand
CATGAGGCCCCGATTTCGAGCTAAATTCGAGCCAGGCTCGCTATTTCAGGGATTCAGGGCCTTCCAGCGAGAATCCCTCTCTCTCCGCCAGAATTGCCCGCCCTTACCGATCCCCCCTCGACAGCAAAACCAGTTAGCCCGCAGCTCTTGCACGTCCCGCGCGCTGTTGCTCGTGCTGATGTGGCGATGCGCTCCCACTTATTCCACTCGATCAGCGGCGGAACGGGCTCGTTCGCATTCGTCGGATACTTCGCGAGATTCCTCTCGCAATTGCCGAGTCCGGTCGATTGCCGTGAACGGTACCGCTTCTTCCTTCTGCTTTTCCCTCAGCTGCCGCCGCGCGTCCCCTGGGCTACCGCACACGCGGAACTCTCTCCGGCTGTGCTAACCTGGAAACTGAGTGAGCTCGTAGCTCAGTTGGTAGAGCAACGCCCTTTTAAGGCGTGGGTCCTGGGTTCGAATCCCAGCGGGCTCACCACTCACAAGACAATTGCTCTCTTCTTCCCCGCCTCCCTGAACAGGACAACAGCGTCTATCTGCCTTCTCGTTAGCCGAACCTCCAGCAGAGCGGAAACTGCATCGTGGCATTTCCAGGTAATGACGAGAAATCCGCAGGTCCTTGTCGCTCAGCGCGTTAGCTTCTTCCAAGCGCAGATTTTGCATGAATATTCGCTGTCCTTTCACAGAATATTCACGGACGGCTGAGAGCATCACTCCTGGTTCCATGAAACATCCTGCGGGTCGTTCTCAATGGCGCTCGGGGTCGCGTCGCTTCGACGCCGATACTTGCCCCCCACCGTATCGGTTCCCGAGCGCAATCAATTCAGGGTCATTTCATTGTCTTCAATCAAGGAGAGCCTCATGAAGAACAGGAGTCTGCGAGCGTTGTCACTCGTGTTGGCCTTCGCTATTCCAGGCGCATATGCACAGAGTGCCGGCGACTCGCCGAACGCTAAGCCTAAGAGTGCCCGGACGGTCCACCATGCCCGTCACGTCGAGCACAAGCCGAGCGTTCAGTCACAGATCGAGGAGTTGCGGCACGAAATGGAGTCCCAACGCGGGCAAATCGACTCGCTGAAGCAGCAGCTTTCCGATCGCGACGTACAGCTGCAGCAGGCGCAACAGGCCGCTCAGCAGGCGCAGCAGGCGGCACAGGCAGCCCAGCAGGCCGCCAACGACGAGCAGCAGACGCTCTCTTCCAATAAGAAAGCTGTCTCGAACCTGCAGACTTCGGTCAATGACCTGAAGACGACGAACACGGAACTGGCAACCTCCGTCAAAAAGCAGAACGACGAAGTCAGGAAGGCGATTGAGAGCCCCGACGCGCTGCACTTCAATGGCATCACGCTCTCGCCGACAGGCAGCTTCCTCGCGGCGGAAACGGTGTGGCGCCAGGGCGCGACGGGCGGCGACATCAATACGGCGTTCACCGGCGTCCCGCTGAACAATTCCACGAATGCGCAGCTCAGCGAATTCTTTGGCAGCGGCCGGCAATCGCGTGCAGCCCTCAAAGCCACGGGCAAATTGGCCAACGTGACCTTCACCGGCTACTACGAGGCGGACTGGCTGAGCGCCGGCATCACCTCCAACAACAACCAGTCGAACAGCTACACCATGCGCCAGCGCCAGTTGTGGGCGGATGCGCTGGTGGGCAGTGGCTGGGACTTCTCCGGTGGCCAGGGCTGGTCGCTGGTAACCGAAACCACCCAGGGGGAAACGCGCGGGACAGAAGTCCTGCCGGGCACCATCGACTCGCAGTACACCGCCGGATTTGTCTGGGCGCGCCAGGAAAGTTTTCGCATCACGAAGGACTTTGCGCACAAGCTCTGGATCGGCGCCTCGATCGAGAATCCCGAGACGCTGAACCCGGCGGGCAGCAGTCTGCCGACGAACCTGCTGATCGGCTCGGCCGGTACCGGCGGCGGGCTGTATAACTCCACCGCCAACTACTCCTTCAACTACACCCCCGATTTCATCGCGAAGCTCGTGTTCCAGCCGGGCTGGGGCCACTGGGAAATCTTCGGTGTCGAGCGCAACTTCCGCGATCGGATTTATCCCACCTCCGGCTCGTCGGCGGGCGCCTACAACGACAAGGCTCCTGGGGCAGGTATCGGCGGCGGATTCCGCGCGCCGATCGCCGGTAACAAGGTCACCGTCGGCCTGAAAGGACTGTATGGCAAAGGAGTGGGCCGCTACGGATCTTCAACCATTGCCGATGTCACGCTGCGGCCGGATGGCACCATCCAGCCTCTGAAGGCCTTCTCGGCGCTGAGCACGCTGGAGCTCAACCCCACGGGCCGGCTGAATGTCTACTTTAACTACGGCGGCGATTACGTCTATCGCAATTTCTATGGC
>DASSKX010000424.1:0-2867 GCA_035689925.1 Acidobacteriaceae bacterium | reverse complement strand
CGTTCGCCTGCACGGGCTCGCCGTCGTTGGGAGTGAGCGTGTAACCTTCGCGCGTCAGGTTCAGTGTTCCCTCGGTCCCTTCGAAAAAGACGGTGGGGTGAGGATCGCGAACGGACAGCACCGAGGATTCGAAATTGAGATTCCAGTTGTTGTAGCGAACGATCGCACTGACTGTGTCGGGATTGGTGAGATCGCCGCGCAGCTGAAAGTCGCCGCCGAGCGCAGCGGCATCGACGGGCTGGCTGTCACTCATCATCCACTGCGCCACGTCGGCCCAGTGGGTGAGGATGTCTGCGAGCAGTCCGTTGCCATAATCGTGGTACGAACGCCAGGAACTGTAGCGGGATGTCTCGTAGGGAACTTTGGGTGCCGGGCCGAGAAAGAGATCCCATCGCAGGCCGGGCGGCTTGGGCTGTTCGGGAATGACGCGGCGCTGCCAGGGGAAGTTGTGCCACACGGCGCGCGCGAAAACAACGCGGCCCAGCTTTTGCGTATCGAAGATTTCCTGTTTGGCGCGCATGTAGTGGGCGCCGCTGCGCTGCTGCATACCGCACTGGAGGATCACCTTCGCGCTTGACGCAGCTTTCGTCAGGGTTTCGCGCTCGGGCCAGCGGTGCACCGTTGGTTTTTCAAGGTACGTATGTTTGTTGGCGCCCAGCGTGGCCGTGGCGATCTGAACGTGGAGATGGTCGGGGGTGGAAATGAGGACCGCGTCCACGTTCTTGTTGTCGAGCAGCTTTTCATATTCGACGGCCGTTTCGGCCCTGGCGGCGACGTGCTCTTTGAAGTGCTGCTGGAAATCGGCGACGTGCTTGTCGTAGACATCACAAAGGGCGCGAAGCTGAACGCGGGAATCCTGGACGAAGGCGTCGGTGACGATGGTGCCGCGCCTGCCGAGACCGATCACGCCGAGTCCAACGCGGTCGTTAGCGCCGAGTATGGATGCATAGGCGCGCGCATCCATGGCGCGGGTCGCAACGGCAGCGGCTGTGCTTGTCCGGAGAAAGTCGCGTCGGTTCACAGCGAGAAAGCCTCCTTCATTGCCTTGTAAGCCGGCGCAATCACTTGCAGGCCGCCCTGGGAATGATCGGCGCGTTCCTCTTCGTTTTCGACCCAGCCCTTCCAGCCGATCTGGCGGATGGTGGCGGCGACTTCATGAAGAGGAAACGTGCCGGTGCCGAGTTCAACATAATCGCCGTTTTTGAAATCGCGCAGGTGAAAGCCGACGATGCGTTTGGAATGGGCACGGATAAACGCGGGCACGTTGGCGCCGCCGTGATAGGCGTGTCCTGCGTCGAGCACAAAATGCACCAACTGGGGATCGGTCTGGGTGTAGAGCGCCTCGATTTCGCCGATGCCGGATCGGAATTCCCACCAGTGGTTGTGATACGCGGCAGCAATGCCGGCGCTGCGCGCCAAGCGCCCCGCTGCGTCCAGCGCGTCGATCTTGCGTTTGAGCTGGTCGCGAGTGTCGCAGGGCGCGCCGCTGAGGATGAGGTATTTCGCGCCGAGTGCCGCTCCACCGTGCGCGACGGGTTCATACACAGGCGGTGGAGCGATCCGCGTGCTTTGGTCGTATTGGGGATTCGGGAAGAAGATGTGAATGCCGAAGAACGTGAGGCCGGTTTGCTCGATGCTGCGGCGCGCCGGTGCCGGGTTGCCGAACTGCGGGCTTAAGTTGCGGAAGCTCGATTCAAAACCCTGGTAGCCGACCTGCCGGATGCGGTCGAGCACATCGAGGAAAGACTGGAAGCGGTTCGCGTCGATGGGAAATGCGTTGAGCTGTACGCCAAAGCGGATCCCGGCCGGAACCTCGGCCCGTGTCGACGGCGACGTCAGTGAGGAGAGGAGTCCGCCAGCCGCGAGCGCACCGAGAGCCTGCAGGACCTGTCTTCTCGTATTCAGATTTGCCGTGGGCAGCAAGCGGTGAATCCTTTCCTGACTGTGGAGAGAATGCAGTTGAGGACGGCCGATTGGATTTCTCGGAAGTTGCCGCGAGGTTCTGCGCTGGTGCATCGCGGGGCAAACCATGACGAGGGCAGGGAACGGCAGGAGACGCCGTTGCGTGCTGTGGCGCGGAGCAAAGGTCGGCAGCCCACGTCTTCAATCATGGTCTGAACTCTCAAACCTGGGGAGGAGAGCGGAAACAGGCGTGAATTATAGGAATGGCAAAACCAAGCTGTCAATCAATTTCAATCGATTCCTCCGGGCGGCGACGAAAGATGAGCGGAGACTCGATCCCTTTTCTCTCGCACCCGGTGTACGTGTGGCCGCACCTATTCTGGTTGCGCTATCAGTCGCAATCGATTGACACGCCCTTCGCGGACTGGATAGAGTTCATTCGCCTGGCGCACACGTCGGATGAAAGAAAAGCCGAGCGCGCGTGTAGTGGTTTGTGACGGAGCATGACCGCCAGCAGTCCACCGGCATTCGTCTTCAGAAAGGCCACTGGGTGATACAAGCGGACGAGACATGCCGGACGGAGCGGGGGAGCGCCGCACCTTCGCAGGACACGCGGCGGCCGTGGCTGATCCTGAGCCTGCTTTTCATCCTCACGGTCATCATGTTTGTGGCGCGGCAGGCGCTCTCGGTGATGGCGCCGGTGCTGCGCAATGTCTTTCATCTCTCGAACGAGCAGTACGGGCGCATCGTCTCGGCACTTGGTTTCGGCATGATGTCGGGCGAGTTTCCGATGGGCACGCTGATGGACTGGCTGGGCGCGCGGCGGGGGCTCTCGCTCGCCGTTTGTTGGTGGTCGGCGGCGACCGGTTCGCTGGCACTGGCGGGGTCGGGACTGCAACTGGGGCTTTCCCAACTCTGGAAAGGCACTGGCGAATGCGGGGCCTATTCCGGCGGGGTGAAGACGG
>DASSKX010000423.1:0-4443 GCA_035689925.1 Acidobacteriaceae bacterium | reverse complement strand
ACTTCATCCTCCACGCGGCGTTGCTGCGTCAGGGTTTCCCCCATTGCGCAAAATTCCCCACTGCTGCCTCCCGTAGGAGTCTGGACCGTGTTTCAGTTCCAGTGTGTCCGTGCGCCCTCTCAGGCCGGATACAGATCATCGTCTTGGTAGGCCATTACCCTGCCAACTAACTAATCTGCCGCGACCCCCTCCTCAAGCGGATTGCTCCTTTGACCCGTAGGTGTTATGCGGTATTAGCCCGGGTTTCCCCAGGTTATTCCCCACTCGAGGGTAGGTTAGTCACGTGTTACTCACCCGTGCGCCGCTTTACTCATGGATTGCTCCACTTTCTCGCTCGACTTGCATGTGTTAGGCACGCCGCCAGCGTTGATTCTGAGCCAGGATCAAACTCTCGTTTGAAACCTGATGATTCCCACCGACGACGGAGGTCTTCGGGAGGAATCGGCTTCACGATGCTCGAAAAAGATCGTGAAGCTCTAACATTGTGAGAATGATCAAACCTGATCTTTCCGTATTCTCACGACTGGCATGTTCAACCTGATTGTCAAAGATCCGTAACGGTTTGCCGCCTGAGCGGACCGCTTTGGATCGAGTGCACAGCCTGTCTTTCGACCCTGCTGCACGTCCTCGAACTTGTTGCGCTGTGTTTTTGCGCGAACTCTTCAAGATTATCGAATCTTGCTGGCACGTGTCAACCGGACCATTTCGGGTTCATGTTGACTGCGCGGGTTCGCGGAAGGAAGCGTCTCCCATTTGGACTCAACCAAAGGTGCGACGGTTCGTCTCTTCGGGCGGCAGACCCTAAGGCCCGATTCCCGATGCAGCGCTAAACTCTCAAAGATCCTCAAGCGCGACGATTTCGCGCCGGGCGGCTAACCGCCCTTCAGGAGTTTTAGGGGCGAGCGATACCGCTCGTCCGAGGACTCCGTATCTGCAATGGATTGTTCGGTATGGCCCTAACGGCCTGTCGAACGACCCGCTCCGCTTTGCATCAAACACGCGGGTTCCAGAACCCGCAGCGAAGCCTTTTGCTTATTCCGTCGATTCTCAGATTAGCACCCCTTGCTTCGTTTAGCAACCCGGGCGCACTCTCGATCGACCTTTTTGATCCTACCCAGGGCGGGGAGGGCTGGCAATGTTGAAAACTCCATCAATCTGAGGAAAACGGCCGGGCCGCAAGGGAGGGGCTACTCGTTCCAGTGTCGAAGCCCGTATTCAGCGACTGACGATTTTTCCCAGGGATTGGGAGATTTTTCCGCGGCCGGCGTTGGCGTCACGCTACAAAGCGGGAGACATGGAAAAGCTTGCCGGAAGGGGTAGCCGTAACTTCCCAAGCCGGATTGGTTGCCCTGAGGATTTCGCCGTCGCAAGCCCTGCGTGTTCAGCGCCTTACTGCGGTAATGGAACTTTGGCAGGGGGCGTGCGACCTACGATGTTCGCGGCTGGCAATGCTCGGTCGAGTCGCCGGAACTTTTTACAGTCGCGGTCGTTCCCCCGGACAATGCGGCGCTTGCGAAGACAGCCGGTTTTCGGCCGTCTGCTTATTGTTTTTCATGGTTTGCGGGAGAGCGGGACAATCAAGCGGTTCACCCCTAAAGGAGAGGAGAACGCATGAACGTGGCTCTCACAAGGGACCTTATGGGACGCATAACGGGCAATCCGTCGATTCTGCTGGCGAGCGATAAGCAACGGGAAAGTTCTCTGCAGCGGGTGCTCCGGGACGAAGGGTTCGAGGTGGCGTTTGCGGGAGATTACGCCGGGATCAGCAGGATGCTGGACGGCCAGGATTTCGACGTTGTTCTGCTGGAAGTATCCGGCGAGGACGCGGTGGAAGATGCTGTGGCTGCGGCGCTTTGGGTGAAGCGCGCCAGAGCTGGACAGTTCGTGGGCTATGTGGCCGATTCGTCGCTGCTGACCAGCGGCCTGGCCGGGGACGGCGTCTTTCCGCGGAGCAACACGGGGTTGCCAGCGGCTCTGCGCAGGTTCTTTGCCGATGGGGAACCCGGGTCGAGCGCTCCGGCGCGGCGGGAACCTCAGGGCTGAAGATGACGGTTTCTCTGGGCTGTGATTCTCGGGTTCACAGCCCAGAGGCGGGGCGGACCGCGGTCTCATTTGCAATCAGCACGGTATGCGCCGCAGGTCCGCCCTCAGGAGCAGCCGGTAGCCTGTGTCCTGCAACTTCCTAGCGGCTGGCGTGGACAGGCGTGATGACGTGGCGGTTCTCGGGGGCGTTCGGGGAGATGCCGAAGTCCCAGACATCGAGGTTGATCACGCCGGGGCCGAGGATCTCATGAGCGCATACTCGCCGATCTGGAGAGGCTGCTTCGGAGTGAGCTTCATCCAGTGCTTCCCAGGCAAAACCTGCGCCGTCGTCGGGACGATGTCCACGTCCTGGCGGAGTCCTTCGACACGGCTGATGCGAAGGGCGCCGATGACACGCTCTCCTGGGTGGACGTCGACGCGCACGATGGCATAGCGGCTCTCCGGCGAGCTGAACTGGTTCTTGTCATCTCTGGAGTTAGCGCCGTGCGTGTCCACGACCATGGCGGATTCGGCTGACTGCTGTTCGCCCTGCGTGTCGACGCTGACGTAGAAGGTGGGGTCGTCGACGTGCAGGCGGACGGCGGCAGCCTGTCCGTAGATCCGGACTGGTTCCTGCGCACCGTGGAAGGAACTGATGACCGCGCGCAGGACGTTGTGGTTCGGATCGCGGTTCACGTTGCCCTGCCGCTGGTCGAGATGGATCAGCTCAGGGATTCCCTGGAACTCATCGAGGACGAAGACGCCGTTCTCATCCGGCAGGTGCAGGTCGGTGGCGACCAGCGGTGTCCGCGCGGCCAGATCGGCGCGGGCGGCGGCCGCTTCCTTGTCGATCTCTTTGGCCTCCTGCTGCGGGTTCGGACTGGGTGCGGCGTTGACATTCGGCTCCTGGTCGACATCGGGAGTAGCGGCACCGCGTTTGTGCGTCTTGTTCCATTTCTCCGTGGCGTCCCAGTCGACGAGACTCTTCGGGACCTCTTCCCAGTCCATGCGCTCAGCACTGAAGTAGCGGACGCGGTCGCCCTTGACCTCGTATTTCGTGACCAGCTGATACGAGCCGTCCTTGAGGATGAGCCGCTTCCAGCGGGCCTCGTCCTGCGCGTGCGCGGGCGCGGCGGACATCATGCTGACGGAGAGGATCGCCGCCGGCAGCAGCGCGAGAGCGGCTGCGAGGCTCAGGAGGCGCACTCCGCGGATGCCATGGTTCATTGCGTTGGACCCTCGATCGCTTCCCATTAGATACGCGGGTGCATGCATCCGTCACCCGCTGCCATCCGAGAAACCGATCCGTGCAGCGTCGCGGCGGGAGAGGTGCCTGGAGCGGGCCGGATCGACTATGCTCTGGGGTATGGTTTCCAGAAGTCTGGTTGCAGGGTGCGGTCGCACGGCCCTCGTTTGCCTCTTTGCGGCGGTGCCCTGGTGCGCGGCCCAGAATACGTCCACCCAGCAGCAGCCCGCGGCACAACAGCAGCAACAGCAACCGAGCAGTCCGGCGCCGGCGACGCAGCCTCCCGCGCAGACGAACCAGCCGTTACAGCTGCACGATCTGCCGCCGGATTCGCACACGCTGACGCCGGAGCAGCAGGCCGAGGCGCGGCGCGAGCAGGCGATCCAGGCGGCGCTGCAACTGGCGCGTCTTCAGGCCCGGTGGGGTCCGGAGATGTCAACGCCAGGGCTGTCCACGTCGCTGGTCGAGACGGGGCGGACGAAGACTCCGGACGGAGCGACCCAGATCAGCTACCACGTGACCGGGAACGGCTACACGCCGGGCGACTCGCTGTCGCTGGTGCGGTGGCCCCTGAATGCCGAGTCCGACGTGGTGATGCGGGGGATCACGCTGGATCCGAATGGAACTGCGATTTGTCCAGAAAAGCCGCTGGCGCCGGTGCCGGCGGCTCCGGGAGCGCCGCCGCGGCCGACGCCGAAAGGTCCGGAGTGCAGGACGGTGATGACGGCGGGCCAGCCCGTCGTGGTGACTGCGACGGTTGCCGAGGGCGAGCCGGTGCGCATCGCGTTGATCGACAATGATCGCCAGAAAGGCGCAGCCACGACCCTGGTGCCGTTTCCCCGCGCCAATGAGGACAAGGGCTGCAGGCTCCAGGTGATGCTCGGCCTGAAGGATGCCAGCATGGTGCTGGTCGAGGGCACGGGATTCCCGCCGAAGACGCCGCTGAAGCTCGAGGTGACCAACAACGGGCATACGCGAACGCTGAATCCGACACCAACCGACACGGGCCGGTTTGTGGTGGTGGATATGCCGGCGCAACAGGGAGAGGATGCGGGCACAGCCACGGTGCGGTTTGCCGGGATCACGCACGTGCCGAGCCTCGAGGACTCGAAGAATCCGGCGCCGGCGGATCCGGCGTGCGCGCCTTCCGTGACGTTCCCGTGGGGCAAGGGGAG
>DASSKX010000422.1:0-4132 GCA_035689925.1 Acidobacteriaceae bacterium | reverse complement strand
GGACGACGAGAGATCCGGGACATCCCAGGCCGCGTCGTGATCAGTGCGTGGCAGGGTGGATCACCTGGATGACTCGTGCGTCCGGAGCAGTCCAGGGGCTTGCGCCTGTATGGGTCAGCTTCTTCGAGGCGTCGTCCCAGTGCAGATGGGCGAGTTGTCCCCCGGTCTTCTCATAGGCATACGTGGTGCCATCATCCTGGAACAACGCAAAGTCACAATCGCGTCCAGGATAGACGCGCACCGTGGCGATCTCCTGCTTCTTTTGCGCGCTATCCACCGGCGCTCCAAGAGGGAGGATCGAACCGGCTCGCACGAACAGGGGAATCGTATCGATGGGCGCAGCCGCTTCGACCGTCTGCCCGCCGTGCAGGCGTTCGTTGGTCCAGAAGTTGTACCAATCCGTGCCGGCCGGCAGATAGACGGAACGGCTGGTGGCTCCCTGGTCGGAGACCGGAGCGACGAGCAGAGCGGGCCCGTACATATACTCATCCGGGATGTTTGCAGCTTTTGGATCTGCGGAGAAATCCATGAAGAGGGCGCGGGTGTAAGGAGCGCCGGTCTGGTAGCTCTTCCAGGCGGCAGAGTAGGTGTACGGCAGAAGCTGATAGCGCAGCTTCAGATATTTGGCGAGAATCGGTTCGGCCTGCTTGCCGTAAGACCAGACTTCGTTGTGCATCCGCTCGCCGTGTGCGCGCATGATGGGCTGAAACGAGCCCCACTCGAACCAGCGCACAAACAGCTCCGGATAATCTTCGTAACTGTCGATGTTTGCACGCGCGTCGGATCCGTCGACAAGCGGCTTATGCGCGGCACGATAGTCCGCCGGAATCGCCGGCGAGAAGAAGCCTGCGATGTCTGTATCCCAGTAAGGCATGCCGCTGGCAGTGAAGTTGAGGCCGGCCGGAATCGAGCGCTTGAGCATGTCCCAGGTGGACACGATGTCGCTCGACCAGAATACGGTGCCGTTGCGCTGCGCACCGAGATAGGCCGCTCGAGCGAGGATCATGACACGCCGGCTGTCTCCAAAATCACGGCGGAAGCCCTCGTAGACGGAAGCGGTATGAAAGAGCGGGTAGACGTTATAAAAGCGAGTGCCTGAGCCAACGAAGAATACGTCATTCGCGGGGTCAATGTCGGGCTCGGTTTCATCGAGCCAGATGTAGTCGAAGCCGTACGGCTTCACATAGCGGTCGCGAATCTGCTGCCACCACCACTTCGCCGCGTCGGGATTGGTCGTATCGAGGTTCGGCCCAATGGTATCCCGGAAATGTCCCATGTCCGGCTTTCCGTCGGGAGTGTGGATGAGCCAACCTTTGCTCTGCAGCATGTCGTAGAACTGCGTTCCCGGCGCGAAGTGCGGCCAGACGCTGAGTAGCGTCCGGACGTCCATGCTGTGCAACTCACGGTTCATGGCGGCAGGATCGGGCCAGCGCTTCGGGTCGAGATCCAGTTCGCCCTGGCGCGTCATATTCAGGAAATCCACGACCACGACATCGAGCGGCAAGTGTCTCTCGCGATAACCTTTGGCCATCGCGAGAATCTGTTCCTGGTTTGGGTAGATCGCCTTGCTCTGGATATACCCGTAAACCGCCCGCGGCAGCAGATGCGTGACTCCGGTGAGCAGGCGGTAGCCCGCGTAGATCTCGTCGCTGGTTTGCCCCGCAATCACGAAATAGGAAACCCGGTCTCCGGCTTCCGACGACCATACGTTGCGGCCGTTGAATCCGAGGTCGACGGTGGTTTTGGATGGATTGTCCCAGATCAGGCCGTAGCCGCGGCTGGAGACCATGAAGGGGACACACACGTCCTCGCCCCCGATGGCGCTGTAGTCATGCCAGCAGCGGATCTGGTGATCGCGCAGATCCATCCAGCCCTTCTGCTGCTGACCGAGTCCGTAGTAATGCTCGCCGGCGGGCGAGTCGAATGTCGTCATGACGCGCTGGCCGTTGGCGGCGGCATCGGGTCCAGCTGATTCGGGAGATTCCCGCGCCGCCATCATCCATGCACGCATGTGCAGCAGCATCTTTCCATCGGCGGTCGTCACCAGCAGCGCATCGTTGTGGGGCACAAATCGACTGCCTGCTCCTCCGCCGAAATACTGATCGCGGAGCTTACGGTTCAGTTCATCCAGCGGCATCGGCAGAGGCCGATCGTTGGGTTGATCGCCCGCGCTGATACGTACCACCATGGCGGAGGAACGATAGACTTCGTCGCCGTTCGTGTCGCGCTCGTGCGTCCAGCCCTGCGCGGAGGGCGTGGCCACAATCCCATATCCGGGGTCGGCTGTTGCAGCCGACTTCTCCGTGCTCAGGGTGACCCGCAGGATATTGGGAGCATAGGGCACGAGCGATATCGTGCGCCCCTCGCGCTCCAGAACGAGACGGCCCCTGGAGTCCTGAGCATGGATTGAGGATGCTGGAAGGAAGACGAACGCCGCGGTCATCAAAATGGCAAAAGGAGCTGCCGGAACTATTTTCTTCATCGATCGACCTTTGCTGTTGCTATTCCGCTCTGCAGCTGAAGCTCGATCCGTCATTCATCGCGGTTCCCGCAGACGCTGACAGCCCGCGGGAATGATGGTTGACGACCGAGGCGTCACGCTGCGGAGCGCAATGTCCAGAGAAGAGCCATTGTGAACTGCAAAAGGCAGGGGAGACAAGTTGCGTCTCCCCCTCTCACAGAGGCGATGCAGCTCAGAAACTCGCGCGCAGGTGAATCCGCATGCTGCGAGGCGGCAGCTGGCTGGTTGATCTGCCGAAGGTGCTGTCGGTCATGCCGGAATCAACGTTCCCGAGGTTTGACCGATTGAACAAGTTGAAGACTTCGCCCATGGCTTCGATCTTCATCTTCTCGCCAAAAAGCCAGGGGACGTTGAAGTACTTCTCAAAAGTGAAGTCGAAGTCTTTATATCCGGGAGAGTCGTAGGTGTTGCGGCCAAGATTTCCTTCCTGCCCGAGCGGGGGCGCGGGGAAATCGGAGGCCGTGAAGATGCCGTTGAGGAATTGTGTCTTCGACCGGCCGCTTAAGTGCCGTCCGAAGGAGGGAGCGTTCGGTACATCGTAGTTGTACCCGTCGGCGTTGTAATCGCCACCAGCATCGCCAGTAATCGCGCTGCCCGCCGGACAGTGGTTCTTGACAGCAGCTACGGTGCCGCCGTTGCAGACAGGAACAAAGGAGGAACTGTTGTGAACGGTGAACGGCAATCCTGTATCACCCAGCCACCTGCCTCCGAACTGCCAGCCGCCGAGTACGTTCCTGAGCAGCGCGCTCGAATAGTTCTTCGGAACATCCCAGGTGCCGTCGGCGGTGAACTGCTGGCGGATATCGAAGTCCGAGCGGCCGCGCTGGAATTTCAGATTGTTTGGCTCGATGACGTCGGACGCAGCGGTGATGGAGCCGCTATCGAGCGATTGGGCCTGGCTGAGTTCGTCCAGAGCCTTCCCGAACGTGTATATGCCCCGGAGCGCCAGGCCATGGCTGTACCGCCGGGTCACGGCCCCGGAGAAATAGTTCCCCGCGGAGTTGCCGTTGGAAGCCGCCCAGGCAGTGCCGGCGAAGTTGGGATTGAGGCGGGTGAGCGTGTTGTTGTTCTGGATCAGGTCGCCGGGGAAGCGGTTGACGTCATTGTTGAAGACGAGCAGGTGGTGCGCCTCTGTCCCGGAGTAGTTCAGCTCGAGAATGAGATTGCTCTGGAGCTGCTGCTGAATACTAAAGGACCAGGCGATGACCTGCTGCATTTTGAAGTTTGGATCGTAGCCGCCCATCCCAGCTCTCTGGACCACACCATTGATCAGAAGAGCGCCGGTGCGCGGATCGACGGTGGCGTTGCTGGTATCCAAAACAGGGCAGGTCATATTCCATGTGCCGGAAGGGCTGCACAGGAAGGGTTTGGGAACGGGACCGCCCGCGGTGACGTCATCGATGGGATTGAAGTAATTGGGCAGATTGCCGGCGGTGGAGTCGGTGATGTGCAGATAGGGTGGCTGATCCTCAAACATGCCGAAGCCGCCACGCAAGGCTGTCTTGCCGGTTCCAAAGACATCCCAGGAGAAGCCGAGCCGAGGCGTCCAGCCCCCGATGTTATGGTTGAGCACCTTGTGGGTGCCGGCGAGTGCGGCGGTGCCGGAAGCGA
>DASSKX010000421.1:0-3198 GCA_035689925.1 Acidobacteriaceae bacterium | reverse complement strand
TCGCCGCCACGTCCGCTGATTGCGCCGGAAGCTCTTCTTCAGGTCCTCGAGAATCCGTTCGAAATCCGTGTGCCCCTTCAGCCGGCTCCACGCCGGATTCTTCGAGAACCACGGATAGTTCTCATTCCCCAGATAGATCGCCCGCCGCAGCCAGTGCAGTGCTTCGCTCTCGTCGCCGTCCACGGCGAAGTACGTCGCCAGCCGATACGCCATCTCGCTGTCTGCCTCGGCCGCCGCTATCGATTCTTCGCCGATCAGCGTGGCCGCCCGATCCCGGTCGCCCATCTGCACATAGCACATCGCGAGCGTCGGCACCGCAATGCGCATCGAGCTGTCGTCGCGGATCACCGTCTCGAGCATATCGATGGCCTGATGCAGATCTCCCTGCCGCATGCGCTGATACGCGAGCGAAGTCCGCAGCAGCGGATGCCTCGGCTCCAGCGTCAGCCCCTTCTGCAACTCTTCTTCCGCCAGTTCCAGTTGATTCTGATACTGGTACACGCGCGCGCGATGGTTGTAGAGGTTTGCAGCGTTCGCGGGATTCAGGCTCAGTGAGCGATTGAACTGCTGCAGCGCCTCCTCATACATGCCATCGAAGCGCAGCGTAATGCCTGCGACGAAATGCACGTTCCAGTCGTTCCCCGCCGTCTGCAGCAGATGTTCGATGCCGTGGCGCGCGCTCTCTTTCTCACCGCGCGACAGCAGCATGTAAACGCGATAGAGATTCGCCTCCACCGACTCGGGATCCAGCTGCAGGGCACGATCCAGCGCCTTGCGCGCCGCCATCACGTGCAGCTGTCCGCCAAAACCATGCCGGATGTACTGCAGCTCCGCGATGCCCAGGCCGCTCCACGCCGCAGCGAAGGTCGGATCGCGCTCCACCACCGCCTCAAACAGCTTCTGCGCCCGCTCCAGATCTGCGCGGCTGCCCGTCCGCTGCATGAACCCCGACAGCAGCGCCCGCGCCTGCAGGTACTCCTCGGAAAGCTCCTCTCCCAGATGCGCGGTGCGCGGCGCACTGCGTTCCGCCGCCGGATGCAACTGGCCGATGCCCTGCAGCGAAGCGAAGACTTCGTTGCAAATCTCCGTCTGCACCGCAATCAGGTCGAACGACGGAACGCTGATCGCCCCGCCCCCGTGCACGCTCTGCCGCTGCACGTCGAGCAGCTGCCAGTTCAGGTCGAACCCATCCTGCGAACGCAGAAAGTTTCCCGTCAGCACCCAGTTCACCAGCAGCTTCTGCCCAATCTCCAGCGGATCCATCTGTCCAACCGGCACGTACATCAGCGCGCTCGTCGGCCGCACCACCAGCGACGACATGCGCGCGATGCGTGCGGCGATCGCATCGGCAAGCGCAAATCCGTACAGCGGCGCCGTGTCCTTCGCGCCGAGGTTCTGAAACGGCAGCACCAGCATCGTGTTCTGCCGCGTGCTCTCCTCCGCCGATTCGCGAAAGCGCTCCGCCAGCATCGACAGCAGGCCCGTCGTGCGCTTCTCCTGTTCGGCCGGAGTCGAAGGCGGCAGCACCGCGGCAGCTTCGCCCGGGATGATTCCCGTCTCGAACTGCAGCGCCTTCATGATCGTCTTCAGTGCCTCGCGCACCTCCGCCGCGCTGCCGTAGCGGTCCAGCGGATTCTTGCTCAGGCAGCAGAGGATCACCGAGTTCAGCTCCGCCGGAATGCCCTCGATCGGCGGCGGATCGAAATACTGAATCGCGCGAATCGCCTGGAACTCGTCGCCATCGGGGCGCGCGAACGGATGCCGTCCGCCCGCCAGTTCGTACAGCACCACGCCCAAAGCCCACAGGTCGCTTTGCACGCTGCTATGTCCGGTGACGAACTGCTCCGGAGCCATATACGCGATCGTGCCGCCGCGCGCCGTATAGGTCGCAATCGGCGCACCCGCCCTGCGCGGCGCCGCCTTCCCCGGATCGAACTCCGCCTCTTCCGGTGGCAACCGCCGCGCCAGACCGAAGTCCAGAATCTTCGCAAGCCCCCCATCGGTCAGCATCACGTTCGCCGGTTTCAGATCGCGATGGAATATGCCCAGCGAATGCGCTGCGTTCAACCCGTCGGCGATCTGAATTCCCACGGACAAGACCAGCTGCAGGCTCGAAGGCCCTTTGGCAATCAGCTTGTCGAGCGATTGTCCGGGCACATACTGCATGACGATGTAGGCTTCCTCGCCCTCTTCGCCCACCTCATAGATCGCGCAAACGTTCGGGTGCTCGATCGCCGAAGCCATGCGCGCCTCGCGCAGCACCGTGCTCCGCATCTGCTCCACCGTCAGCGCCCCGCGCTTCAGCACCTTCAGCACCACCGGGCGCATCAGCTGCGTGTCGTTGGCCAGATACACGACTCCGCTGCCGCCGGTGCCCAGCTTGCGCACCAGCTCGTAGTGCTCAATCGTTCGCTTCATTCTGTCTTCAGTCTAACGGGCGCGGAGAGATGGAAGGGCGCAGGCCGTGGTCTGCGCTGCGCCGCGGAGATCTTCGATGAAAGGAAAGTGAACGCGCTATTGCTGGCTCAGGACGCTGCGCACCCGAATGCCCTGCTTGTTCAGCTCATCCACGAAATCTTCAATCCGCGCCAGGAAGTCGTGGCTGGAGCGCATCAGCCGCGGCATGGCTTCCCACGCATCCTTGATGGCCTGCGGATTCTCCAGCAGCGCCACCGTGGCTCCGGCAGCCGCCACCGCGATGCCCGACCGCCGCTTCCCGCAGATCAGCAGGATCGCTCCCGCCACCAGCGTTCCCGCCGCCACGCTCCGCGGCCAGGGAGTTTCGGACAGAGCGGACCCGACCCGCTGCGGAAACTTCATCACCTTTGTCTCGCCTTCCATGATGACCTTAGATGCACGCTCTTCAGCAGCCATATCGCTTCAGTCCAGATCAAATTCGCGCAGCGGCTTGCCCGTGTCCGGCGTCTCCTGTGCCTTCTTCACGGCCTCCGCAAAGCGCTTGTTGAAAACATCTTCCTTGTTCTTCTCGGCCTCCTGCGCCTGGCGGAAGAGGCTCTCTCTGCGCTCCTCGGCCTCGCGCAGGTGCCGCGTCGCCGCGTCGAAATCCTCAAACGTCCGCTTGCGCGGAGCCGGCGTGTGCGCGATCACCGCGCGCGAAGCCGTATCGATCTTCAGCATCGCCCCGCAATCCGGACACGCAACTTCGATAATCGAATCTTTTTTCCCAGCCATACGGCA
>DASSKX010000420.1:0-2059 GCA_035689925.1 Acidobacteriaceae bacterium | reverse complement strand
ACCTGTGGACGCCGTGGCGGTATGCCTATGTGACGGGAGCGGACCGGGCGACGCGCCAGGGGATTCCTGAGGAGCTGGCGGCGTATGCCGGGGACAGCGGATGCGTCTTCTGCAACATGATCGCGGCCGTCGATCACGCGACGGAGAACGGCATGCCGCGGGAGAAGGCGGAGCGGGCGGCGCTGATTGTCGTGCGGGCGGAGCACAACTACATTTGCCTCAACCGGTATCCGTACACCTCGGGGCACATCATGGTGGTGCCGTACGAGCACCAGAGTTCGCTGGCGGCGCTGAACGAGCCGGCTGCGCATGAAATGGTGACGCTGGCGCGCCGGGCGGAGCGGGCGCTCGGCAAGGTCTACAACCCGGACGGCTTCAACTTTGGGCTGAATCTGGGCAAGGCCGCGGGAGCCGGGGTTGCGGGGCATCTGCATCTGCACGCGCTGCCGCGGTGGCTGGGCGACACCAACTTTATGACCGCGACGGCCGAGACGCGCGTGCTGCCCGAGGATCTGGCGATTACGTGGGAGCGCGTTCGCGACGCGTTCGCATCGACGGACATCTAGCAGCGTCAAGTTCGGCCAGCGTTGGCGAGCGAACCGTCGGCGGCCAGACATCTGTGCTACCCCTGCTGAGTGCGCATCCAAGCGCAGCAGGGGCAAACCCCCGCCCCGCACTTTCCCGGTATGAGGTCATGGCATGGCTCGTTCGTCTGCTGCCCGCGTTCGCTCGAAGGAATTGGTTGAAGCAGGATCGGTGAATCGTCCCGCTCCGTCGTCGCGCAAGAGCGAGGAGAAGGCCTCCGCGCAGCAGCCGGAGACCTCGGTGAATCCAGTGGAGCCACCGACGGAACCCGACGATGCGCAGATCACGGGGACGAGCCGCTCGCTGCAGCGGCGGGTGCTGGGGCTGAACGTCGGAGGCAAACAGGCGCAGCAGCCGAAGGGCACACCTGCGGCGCAGCATGCGACGGGATCGTTTACCGGCAGCCCGCGTGGGAAGAAGAAGGGCTGAGATTATTGCGGGCGGCTGCTGTCGTCGGCTCCGGCAGCCAGCTCGAAACCTTCTTCAGCCTCGAGAGCCTGATCGATCAGCGGTTGCGGCAGAGTTTTGTTGGGGCGGATGCCGAGCTTGACGAGCTTTTGCGCCTGCGCGACGAGGTTCCCGTCGGCGCGGGTCAGCTTGTTGTAGGCGCGGTCGTAGGCTTCGCGGGCGTCGCCGAGTTTTCTGCCGATGGACTGCAGGTCTTCGGTGAAGCCGACAAATTTATCGAGCAGCATGCGGCCGCGGCGGGCGATCTCCTCGACGTTGCGCGCCTGGCGCTCCTGCCGCCAGATCTGGGCGACGGTGCGGACGACGCAGAGTAGGCTGCTGGGGCTGACCAGCAGGACATTCTTCTCGTACGCCTCCTGCCAGAGGCGGTTGTCGTTGGCGATGGCGAGCATGAAGGCGGGCTCGATGGGGATGAACATCAGGACGAAGTCGAGGGAGTTGAGGCCGTAGAGCTCCTGGTACTCGCGCGCGGAGAGCCCTTTGAGGTGCGTGCGGATGGACTGCAGGTGCAGGCGCAGCGCCTGTTTGCGCTCCTCTTCGACATCGGTGTTGCAGTAGTCGGTGTAGCTGACGAGCGAGACTTTGGAGTCGATGATGAGGTGGCGGTCGTCGGGCAGGTCGAGGATGACGTCGAGGCGCGCATTGCTGCCATCTTCGCGGTTGAGGGTCTCCTGCACCCGGTATTCGACGTTGCGGCGGAGCCCGGCCGCTTCGAGGAGCTTTTCGAGGACAAGCTCGCCCCAGTCACCCTGGGTTTTCGAGGAGCCCTTGAGGGCGGTGACGAGGTTGGCGGCGTCTTCGGAGAGGCGTTCGTTGAGCGTGCGCAGCTGTTCGATCTGCGTCTTGAGCTCGGTGCGGCCGGTGATGCCGTCCTTTTCGAGGCTTTCGACTTTGGCCTGGAACTCGCCGAACTTCTCGCGCAGCGGCGTGAGGAGGGTGGTGAGGTTCGCCTGGTTCTGTTCGGTGAAGGCCTTCGATTTTTGCTCGAGGATGTCGTTGGCCAGCA
>DASSKX010000419.1:0-3879 GCA_035689925.1 Acidobacteriaceae bacterium | reverse complement strand
GCGGAAACGGGTCGGATCGCGCTGTTCGAATCTCAACGGGCGAAGGGCTCAGCCGGTTCCTTCCGCTGATCTATTCATCGATCCGTTATTGACTGATGCGTTAATCCCCTGAGGAGCCACGCTTGTTTTCAGTCACTTCGGTCAATGCCCCAGATTTTTCCTGGAGGTCAAATCATCAGAATGCAGCCCATGTTCTCCGACGGGAGGGTGACAGTCACGGCGTCTCTCCCGGCGCGGGTGCGGATGCCGAGGTCGGCTGGGTAGAGCAGACGGGCCTGAGTGAAACGACCCGGGACGCGGACTTCGGCGGGACCGCTGCGGCGCCAGACGGCGAGGAAGGTCTTCTCCGCTGAACGCATACCGAGGGCGGCGGGTTCGCTGGGGCGGGTGACGTCCGGCATGCCGAGCGGGTAGAAGGGCGTGGCGTGCGGGATGTGGCGGCGGATCTGCTGCTTGTAGACGGCGATGCCGCTGCGCACCTGGGCGAGGGCCGCGGGCGAGAGGCGGGTGATGTATCCGCTCTGGTGGATGCGGCCGAGCATCGCGTTGACCATGTTGCAGGCGGCGGCTTCGGGCGTGGAATGCTCGAGCGGCTGCGACCAGACGCCCAGTTGCTCGGGCAGGACGACGGCGCTGGAGCCGGTGGTGAGCGAGGCGTAGCGGCGGTAGTCGTCCTGATCGCTGATGGACTGGAGCTGGCAGCGGGAGAGCATGGAGTGCTCCATGCGCATGCTGCCGCTGGCGACCGTTTCAATGGTCAGCTCGGGATAGCGGTCGAGCAACGCGTCGAGCCAGGCGAGGAAGGCCCGGTTGTGCGCGAGGAGTCCCTGGCCGAGGCTTTCGGCGTCGAGTTCGGTGCCCTCGAGCGCGTTGATGTTGTAGTCGAGCTTGATGTAGCCGATGCCGTAGTCGTGGATGAGGCGGTCGAAGACGGCGTCGGTATAGGCGCGCACCTCAGGGTTGCGGAAGTCGAGCTGGTAGCGGGTGTGATCGACGATGCGGCGACCGTGGCGGACGAAGAACCAGGCATCGGGCCGGTGGGCGAGCGCGGTGCCGAGGCCGGCGACTTCAGGCTCGATCCACAGACCGGGGAGCATGCCCTTGCTGCGGATGTGGTCCGTCACTTCTTTGAGGCCATCGGGGAAGCGGGCGGGGTTCGGCTCCCAGTCGCCGACGGAGAACCACCAGTTCTGTCCGGCGGGCGCGTACCAGCCGACGTCCATGCAGTAGACTTCGCAGCCGAGCGCGGCGGCCGCGTCGATGAGGGGCAGTTCGGCGGCGGTGGTCTGATCGCCCTGGAGCATGATGACGTCGTTGAAGACGACGGGGCAATCGCGCATGTCGGCGCGCGGGTGGAGGAGCGTGGCGCGACGGTAGCGGGTGAGCGCGGCGATGGCGTCGTCGAATCCGCCGCGGACGCAGCCGATGGCGACGGGGATCGTTTCGTACGTCTCGCCGGGGGCGAGGTTCTTCCAGGCCTGATGGTGTTCGGCGTCGGGTCCGCCGAGATAAGCGTAGAGGGCGCGCGCGGAGGTTTGGGCGATCTGGCAGTGCCACGAGCCGTTGTGCTCGATCTGCCAGAACCAGGTGACGCCGGTGCGGGTGTTCTCGAGCATCATCATCGGCAGATACGTTTCGCACGGCCAGCTGCCAACGGTGGTGAAGAGCGCTCCGGACACGGTGAAGTTGCCGTTCTGCGTCAGGCCCGCGTCGGCGAGGCGCACGGAGCGCCATTGCGCTTCGGCTTGCCAGGAGTTGAAGGCGAAGTGGAGGCGGAGGTCGTCCTGGAAGGTGTCGGGGCTGGCGAAGTTGTTGAGGATCGCGGAGCTGAGGTGCTCGATGCCGACGGGCGCGGTGCCGCGGTTGGTCACGCGCGTGGTGCGGCGGACGATCGGGATCTCTTCGCCGAAGGTTTCGTAAACCGATTCGATGTCGAGATTCGTTGTGGGATCGTGATGCGCAAGGATGAGGCGCTTCCCCTGGCGCGTGGCTTCTTCGCGCTTGCCAGCGAAGACGATGCGGATGCCGGGATAGGCTCCGGTGAACTTGGCGCCGTGGTGGTCGGGGACGTCTTCGCCGGTGCAATGGAGCCCGGTTTCAAGGCCGGAGACGTCGTTCGCCGCGGGAATAGGTGCGGGCGCGGCGGCTCCGGCGGGGAGCACGTGACGGAAGCGCAGGCGGTGGTCGAGGAACTCGAAGGAGAAGACGAGGCCCGAGGCTTCCCAGGTGAAGGGCTCGAAAGCGGGGGGCTTCGCGGGGCCGCGCGCGGCGACGGGCGGCGCCATGGGATGTTCGGACTGTGTGGATTGGGAGAGGGCGGGGACGTCCATTGCAGCGCCGGCGGCCAGCGCGGCGGTGCTCAGCAGGAATTCGCGGCGGTCCATTGGGGACCATGTTGCCAGTAGCCGGTGTTGGTTACTAGTTGTTAGTCAGTGTCGTGCTACACGGCGGTCATCTGCGTGCGCGCGGCTGACCGCGTGCCAGGGTGCGGGATGTGCTAATCTGCGCACGATTCCTACATATCTTCTATGTCCCGCATGCGTATCGTCTTCCCTGCCCTTTTGTTGTTTGCCTCCACAGTTGCCGCGGTTGCGCAGGATCCTGCGCCGATGGTGAATCCGGCGATCGATCAGCAGCCGGGGCCGTTTTCCTATTACTCCAAGTCGGTGGACGAGATTGGCGTGATGGACGCGCCGATGGGAACGGAGATCACGCCGGAGGGCGGACTCTACACCGGTTATGGTGAGCTGGATTTCCTCCTGGGGCCGGAGACGCAGTTCTTCTGGCCGCGCATTCGCACGCTCGAGCAGGGCTACCTGCCGATCGTGCACCTGACGCACACGCAGGATGGCATCGAGTACCGATTCACGTACTTTACGGCGAAGCTCGATGACGGAATGCTCGTCAACTTTGTGCGTGTGGTCGAGAAGAATACGAGCCAGGAGCCGACGCGCGCGGTGCTGACGGCGGCGACGCGGTACCAGAACGTCACGCTGGATGGCACCGGCAAAGGCGCGAACCGCTTTCATCGGCGGCCGGTGGATGACGGCGTGCCGGGGCAGTATCGGCAACCGGGCGTCCCGTTCGATCCGAAGTGGGTCTACAGCTTCTCGGACCACGCGTTTCTGCGCAGCGGGAAGGCGTTCTACCTCTTTGAGAATCCGGACGAGAAGATGCTGACGCCGCGGCAGCGGTACAACATCCAGATCGACAACACGCCGCGGGCACTGAGTGTCTTCCCGACGTCGCTGGTGGGCGCGGTGCAGTACAACAGCATCCTGGCGCCCGGCGCGGAGCGGACGATCACCTTCCGCATGCCGCTGGTTCCGGTGGAGGAGGGCGCGGAGGCGGAGAAGATTCTGCAGGCCAGCTATGACGATGCGCTGGCGCAGACGATCCGGACGTGGGAGCAGCTGGTTGCGCAGGGGATGCAGATCAAGACGCCTGAGGCGAAGGTGAACAACACCTTCAAAGCGAGCCTCGTCTATGACCTGATCGCGCGGGATCACATTGGCAATGACTACATCCAGACGGTGAACAAGCTGCACTACCACGCCTTCTGGCTGCGCGATGCGAGCGACATCGTGCACATGTACGACGTGACCGGGTATTCGAAGATCGCGGCACAGGATCTGGAGTTCTTCCCGCGCTTCCAGAAGCCGGATGGGATGTTCCTGTCGCAGGAGGGACAGTACGATGCGCAGGGCGAGGTGCTGTGGGCCTATGGGCAGCACTATCGCATGACATACGATCTGGAGTTTGCGCGGAAGGTGTTTCCGTCGGTGGAACGCGCGGTGAACTGGATTGTGGCAGCGCGGAAGACGGACCCGCTGCACCTGATTCCGGCGTCGTTTGTGAAGGACAACGAGTATGTCGAGG
>DASSKX010000418.1:0-14191 GCA_035689925.1 Acidobacteriaceae bacterium | reverse complement strand
CCACTGCCTGCCGCTCCTGCTGCGCGCCGATAGCAAGGTCGAATTTCCCGCCAGCTTTAGCGGAGTCGTAGGCTTGTTCTCCCACTGGCTCTATCAGACCCAGGAGTTTCAGTTGCGCTCCGGCGATACTCTGCTTCTCATCACCGATGGGGTCATAGCCGCCGAAGCGCGTCGCGGGCGTGAGTATGGTTATCGACGGCTGATCGCCGCCGTTGAGAACGCTCGCGGATCCTCTGCTGCCGACCTGGGGCGCGCAATCATCGAGGAAGTATCGCAGTTCTCGCGCGGCAAACTGCGCGACGACGCTTCGCTCATCGTCATCCGCGTCAACTGATTTAACGAGGCTGGACCTCAATGGCGTTCGGCAGGTCCACAGTCGTCTGATTCGCCCCGACTTCGATCTTCATCCCGCGCGCCAGATAGGACGCCATTGCATCGCGGCGCGCCCACTCCAGTGTCCAGCCATCTTCGATCGCGACCAGCGTGTAATGCCCAGGAACGACGCGCCGCAATGTGAAACTGCCATCGGTATTGCTCTGATCTCGACGCAACAGGTCAGTAGGCGCATTGGGATCGTCGGGAATCAGTTCCACCATTGCACCTTCCACGCTGTGGCCACCGCGTCTCACGAACCCATTGATGATCGCCGATCCTTTGTCCAGGGTGGCTGCGAGCAGTACCGGATCTGGGCCGACCGTGACCCGGTTGCCGTGCACCTCCGCTCCCGAGGCGGCCATTTGCGCGATCACGAGCGTATTGTTCGCGCCTCTGACTGTCACGTCGTAGGTGCCAGGCGGGACTCCCTGCAGAGTAAAGCTGCCGTCTTTGCTCACCCCTGCCGCACGAGGCACGGTGCGATCTTCATCCCTTCGTGCGATGACCGTCAGATCGTTCGGCAGATCCCCTCCCGCGGCCATACCGATCTTGCCCGTAATTTCCACATTCGAAGCGGCCGCTGGAGCATCGACAGCGTGGCTCGCAGTCGCGTCTACCTGCGTCACGCGTGCCTGTCCCTCGCGCAGATCGTATTTCCCGGGCGCCAGTCCGCTGATATCGTAAAGCGCCATCTGCTCGCGTGGCCGGAGATCGGCCCGTGGTGTCCCAACCTCCACAGGCGTCCCGAATGCATCGGCCATGAGCCCCGCTCCGATCATTCCGCCTCCCGATGCGACAGGCACTCGCACGCGAATGTGAATGGCAGGCACGGCGTGCAGGGAAAAGCTGATCTGCAGGTGATCCCCGCCGCGCACCGGAATTGGCGCGGCTCCCGCCGCGTCGGACGCGTTGGGATAAAACGTGAGCGGGTATGCGACATCCAGCGGCGATGTGGGCTGCTGATCCTCGGGCAGGGGATTGCCGTTGTTATCGGTTTGTACCGTCGGGCGAAACGCGTACCACGGTGTTGCGGACACACACAAAAAGTAGCTGCCGGGCCTCAGGTGAGCGAACTCAAACGTACCGCGATCGTCGGACATTTCCTGCCCCGCGCGTACGATTCTGCCTTCACCGCCCATCTGATCCTGGCGAAACAGATGCACCTGCGCATCCTCAACGGGATCGCCATTATCATCGCTGATCGTGCCGTCGATTGTGCCAAAGGCCGTGAGGGGGAATCGGAGGTGCGTTGTATCCAGATCGGGTCCGGTGACGATCCCCGTCGCAAACCCGCTGTGTTCCTGATACGCGCTGGCTATGTAGCCGCGGCGAGACGCCTCCAGGCGGTACGTGCCCTGCGCCACTCCATCGAAGCGAAACACGCCGTGAGCATCCGTCACTGCTGTGCCGATAACGCTTCCCTGATCGTCGCTCATGAGCAGGGTAAGCTCACATCGAGAGACAGCTGCGCCGCTGCTTGCGTCGATCACCACGCCGCCAATGCTGAAACTCTTGTGCCGTGAGGCCACCGCGTCCTGCGGCGCAGCACTGGCCCGGGCCGACGGTGCGCAGCAGAGAAGCACAAGCACGAGAACGGCCGTGATCCGCATCATGGCTGCTCCTCGGCCGCAGAAGCCGGCAGCGACACCTGGGCAGTGCCACCCGCTGTTACCGTCACGACCTGGCCTTTGCCGGTCCACGCTGAAAGGCCATCGCTGGAATGGAAGTCGATCGTCTGCGGTGATTCGCAAGCCGCGACGCGATAAGAACCCGGCGCGAGATTCGCAAATTTGAATGACCCCTCCGCCGCTGTCATCGTCACCGGCATCTGCACGACCGTGGGAAACAGTGGAATCGCGCAGACCTGCGTCGGTGGCACCGGTGCCGTCTGGCCGGAGGGCTCGGGCGTCGTCCCCGCGCCGCTGACTTGCCCGCTGATCTCGCCCGAATCGTCCCGTAACACGACCTCAATCGGCGCGGGTGCGCTCCCTGTCCCAATCACGAGCGGATTGCTGGTCAGATCGACACCGCCGCTCGTGATCGAGCTGATATAGCCAGGCGGAAACGGAACGGCATCGATCCAGTAACGGCCTGGCTCTGTCACGTTCACCTGCCACCCGCCACCCTCCGATGCCGGTCGCGCGCCCATAAATCCGGCTCCGCCACTCGAGCTGAACGGATCCGCCGACACCAGGCGCAGCGCCAATCCGGCATTCGACGGCTCTGGTGGCGTCTGCGACTGCGTGAAGTCACGACGAACGGTGACTGGAATGCGCGGAATCTGCTCGAGCGTAATGGCTGCAGTTGTGGGCGCGTGTGCGACGTGAAGCGCCGACCGCCCCCACGTCATCGTCCGTCCAAAGCCACGCGCGTCCAGGATCCACGATCCACTCGGCACGTTCACATGGGCCGTCTGCTCCGCTGGTTGATAGCGGGCGGCCAGCCCGGTCCGTCTGCCTCCCGGATCGAGCAGATCAAACTCCGCCGGCATGGCCGCTTCTGAGCCGCGCACTGCAATTGTGACCGGAAAGAACTGCTGCCGTGTAAGTGTGAAGTCCGCCTCCGCCTGCTGACCGGCCGCGAGCGTCACAATGCCCGCTGCGTTCGGATCGCTCACTCCAGGGTAGTAGAGCGGCGGATAGCCCCAAACCGGCCCTGCCTCTTCTCCGCCACTGTTCGAAGCCGGAACATTGACCCGCCGATTGGCTCTGTAGAGGACTCCTGCGCCTCTAGCGGCAGACCTGTCCACCGACGCCTCGGTGTTCACCGTGTAGCTGCCTGGAGCCAGTCCGCCGAGCCGGTAGGTCCCATCGCTGCGTGTCATGGCCACTCCGGCCGTCACCCAGAGAGGACGCCCATTCTGAAACTGGCGCCGATAGAGGAAGACGCGAATCCCGTCGGGCGGCTCCGCATCGGACAGCGTCACCTGCCCCGCGATGCTGCCTGATGGGATCAGCGCGAATCGCAGATCGGACGTATCGCCGCTGATCCGCACAGTGCGCGAATGTAGTTCCTGTCCCCGGAAGCCGTGAAAATGGCGTGCGCCGCCCTGCGGAATGCCGATCGTCAGATATCCCGGCTTCTGCACCGAGACCATGTACAGACCTGCGGGCACGTGATCGAAGGAGAACTGCCCGCCTCCGTCGGTCAGCGTGGCGTACTGCGCGTTCAACTCAACCATGGCGCGGGGCACGGCGGTTGCGCCGACACTGCTCACGACGGTTCCGCGCACCGAGTAGCCGGCTGAGTTCGCCACCTGCTGTGCGGCGGTGGGCATGGCGACGCAGATCGCAACCAGCAGCGGATGTAACGGTCGGGCGAGGAAGATCAGCAGACGGCGCATCAACGTGAGAAACTCTCCAGAGCGCAGTGAACCTTCGGTCTGATGAATAGACGTTGCTGCGGGATGGATCGTGCCTGCCGGGTCGCAATTCCGCAATTCACAGGGATTGTTGGCCGCACGATCCACTTCAGAGCGCCTACCTCTGTCAGAGGAGTTCCGCCTGACCAAAGTGGACAATCTCCTCACCATCTTGCCCACCGTCGACGCGGAGCAGGCGCCCGTCTAGCGGAGCGCGGACTTTTGGACGCCCTTCCCGGGACGAAGCCTCGGGACCCAGCGATGCACATGAGTGCAATACTCCGAGTATTGCTGGCCGAACCTGCGTCGCAGCGTGGGTTCCTCGTACAGCAGCACAAACAGCGTGAACGCAATCCAAACGCACGCCGCATACAACAAGATCGGAGTACTTCCGAACAGCACACCCTGACCGGCCACGATTAGAAGAAAAACCGCGACATACATCGGATTTCGCACAAACCGATACAGCCCGCTGACTATGAGCACTTCAGTTGGCAACACTGGCGCGGGCGTTCCGCGACCGCGCAAGGCAAACCGGACGAAGCACTCGATCAGCGCTCCCAATCCAATCGCGACGAAGGCCGCGCCGGTCCACCGCAAAGGCGGAGAGTCCCAGGTTGTTGATCGGAAGGTCCAATGGGACAGCAGCCACGGCACCAGGCCGGCGACCACCCCCGGCGCGAGAAAGAAAAACAGGGTTGTCGCGCCTGCTGCGAGAGCTTTTTTCATCGCGATCGTGCGCAGTTACAGCGAAACAACCTCGTCGTTTCGCCGTATTTCGAAGAGAATAAACCACGAGGGCAGGGACGCCTCGCGGATGATCAGGACCTTCCTTTCCATGAGCGCTGTGACGTCGATGCTGGTAGTCGCCCCCGGCCCAGCGCCGCACGCTCAGGAGCCGACGGTTCCGTATGCTGCACCGCGCGCGGCCGACACTCTTGTCATGCTGCCGGACGGGTCCACCGTCCGCGTCGAACTCGCGACCACCGAAAAGGAGCGTGCATATGGTCTGATGGGTCGCACGCGCCTGCCGGAAGGACGTGGCATGCTCTTTGTTCACGAGAGCCCCGGCCACCACGGCTACTGGATGTTCCACTGCCGGATCGGCCTGGATATCGTCTGGATGGATCAGAACCGCAGGATCGTCGAAATGAGTCCTCGCACGCCACCGTGCACAGGCAGCGCCGAGAGTTGTCCCACCTACGGCGGAAAGCAACTCTCACTGTACGTACTTGAATTGCCCGTCGGCGATATTCAGAAGCATAGGCTCGCTATCGGCGAGACAGTCGATTTTCAGTTGCCTGGCAACACTCCGGCAGGTCAATCTGGCGTTCCTGCGAGCGGGTTCAGATTCAGGTCCACCGCACAGAAGTAGTAAGCCAGCAGCTCAAAATCATGGTGAAAGGCAGCGGGAGTGGGTGGCGGCCCAGGCGTCGAATACACCACCACGCGCGGTATCTCGTGAGCTGCGTCGGCGAGTGGGGCCCCAAACAGGCTCGGCGTGGCCTCTCTCTCTTGTTTACGATCGGTCCGGGAACCAGCAAACCCCTGCAGTTCCGCAATGCGCCGTGCCTGCTCTTCGAGAATCCTGTGCACCTGCAGATCACCTCTGGGGCCTGTGGCTCCAAAGTGTGGCGGAGCCGTCCCGACTCCATCGAGCACAATGATCGCCATCGGCGATGGCCCGCTGCGCAGCGAATCGAAAAACGTGCTGACTCCCTCGTCTCCCGCCAACTCAGCAAAGACCCACGTAAAATTGCGCATCTGCGCCTGGAGCGACTGAAACAAAATAGGCAACAGCACAGCATCCGGCCATTTTGCTGGTGCGCCACCGTGCACGGCATAGGATGTCGCCACAACGAGCTGGGGCGTATATCTGCCCGGCAATGTGCAAACCAGGTTCCTGAGTGCATTGCCGGGATCGCCGTGGCCGCGCATCGCGGGCTGCTCGACGAGATGGTGCGGATGCGCCGCGCAGCCGAAGCGAATGAAGTCGCTGCGCAGCGTGTTGAAGCGGTCCAGATCCGAAGAGGGTTCCATCCGCAGCATGAAAGCTTCCTGCCGTGAGGAAAGCTCCCAGATGCCTACCCCCGGCGACTGGGCGGCAGTCGGCGAAGGAATCATCGCTCCTGCGAGCAGCGACAGAACGAAGCACCAGGACAGCCGCGGGATTGCGAGCGGACGCCGCATAAGGGGTCCCAGAATAACGAATCGGCAAGCCCCACGGTGGCGGAAAGTGAAATCTCAGCGCTTCTTCTTAGTCTTCCCGCCGGCAGGGGACTTCGCAGTTTTCTTTGCGGTTGGTTTTGCCGGTCCCTTGGTTGATTTCGAAAGCTTCTTTGCCGGGGCAGGGGCGTGCTTCTTCGGTGCCGGTTTGGCTGCCGATCGTGCCTCCGCCTTCTTCGCCGCAGACTGAGCTTTTGCTGGCGCGGCTGTTTTCGCCGAGGCAACAGCCTTCGCAGGAGCAGACGGCTTAGCAGGAGCCTTCGCCTCCGGTTTGCCCTGGGCCACCGCTTTGACCGGTTCTTTTGGAGCCTTCACTGGAGCGGCCTTCTCGCCCTTGCCGCCTTTAGCGCTAGCCTTCACCGCAGCCGCAGGGCGGGCGGGCGGCAGAGCTTCGGCTTCTTCCGGCTCCTCGGCTTCCTCTTCCTCATCCGCCTCTTCACCTTCCGGACGGACGGGGATCTCCAGTTCTTCATCCTCCTCGAACGGCTTCGGCTCCGCCCGGCGTCCACGCGACCGTCGAATCACGACCGGCGGCGGCGGAGCCGGCGGAGAATACGGCTCCAGGAAAGCCCGAATCTCCTCGTCCGTCTGTAGCTTGCCATCCATGAACTGGAAGAACAACTCCTCGGCGATCTTGCCGTATTCAGGCAAGTCGGGCGTTATTCGCATTTCAGCCATCAGCGCAGTCGGAATCTTCTGACGAGCTTCCGGCCAGACGTTAAAGAAGTTGTTGAATTTCTCCTTCACCGGAGCGGTCTTGGCGCTGTACGCCAGCCAAAGCACCGCCTCGGGCTCGTAGCTCACGAGTAATTTCCAGGCGGACGATGGCGTCGCCGCCTGTTTCCCGAGTAATTCTTTGGAGAAGTCCTTGGCCGATTGTTCCAGTCGGTTCCACTGCTCCACGAAGCCTGTGCGGGGAAACTGCTTCTTGAGGCTCGCCACGTCCTTCGGAGACATCTTCGCCGTAAGGAGTTCCATGTGCGCCGCCGAAGTGTCGGGATTCACACCCAACATCAGAAGCTTCACATAGATGCGATTCAGTTCTTCGAGGCCCTTCGCGTCCGCTTTGGCCGAGGTCCAGGCCGGACACAGGATCTTCATCCAGCCTTCGGCTTCCAGCGCAGAAAGCACCTTCAGCGGATCCTCTTCGTGCCCGATCTCCTCGAGTTCATACCCGCGAGTAAACGCGGAGATCTGCTCCTCCAGACCCTCAGCCTTGGCATTGTCATACCGGGCTTTGGTCCGCGGGTCCATCTCCCACCCGGTCCGCGCAACAAAGCGAATCGCCCGGATCATCCGCGACGCATCCTCAAGAAACCCGTAATTGCTTGCCAGCCGCAGGTGCCGCGCCTCGATATCCGCAAAACCGTTCAGCGGATCGAGCAGCAATCCCCAGGAGCCCTCGTTCAGCGACACCGCCATCGCATTCGCCGTAAAGTCGCGACGCCGCAGGTCCTCGAGAATGGGAGCCCAGTGGTATACCGGCTTTCCCGGCTTCGGGTACTCCTCGCGGCGCGAACTGGAGACCTCAACGCGTACGCTGCCCGGAAACCAGAAGTACAGTGTGCGCGAAGGCTCGTGTTCGCCCCAGTACGTCCCGCCTGCCTTCTCAAGGGATTTCCGCAACTTAAGCGCATTTCCCTGAACTGAAAAATCAAGGTCCCTGACCGGGAACCCGCTGGTCAGATCGCGGACGGCGCCTCCGGCGAGAAACACCGGCATCTCGGCGTGACGGGCGGCGTCACGAACCTGTCGAAGGGCGTTTTGCTGTGCGGCGGAAAGGCGATTTTCGAGAAGATAAATGTAGTCGGGCATGTGCGCTGATGTGCTGGTGCTGCTGAGGCTCCGTTCCTCGCCCGCAATGCCCGAAAATACTACATAAATCTCATGGGTACAGCTACTTACGGGACAGAGGAGCTGCAATCCAAACTAACAATGTAACATAATGACGCCACCGTCGCCATGCGTCTGCACAATTTTTGATGCGTTGGGTCCCGGATGTGCAACAATCCTCATTCCATTGCAAGGCTTTAGGCTCCGCATGTCTTCAGGCCGCAAAAAAGCGATCTTTCGCAAGTTCTCGCGGGACTGGCTGGCGGGCTATGTGCCCGCGGCCGATTTTGCCGATCGGGGCCACGTGGAGATGCTCGACCTGGACGGCAAGGTCGTACACTTGGCTCTCGGCGACCTGAAGTGGATCTGTTACGTCCGCGATTTCAACTCCGGCGAACTCAACAATCCCGAACGGCTGGTTCGCAAAACCTTCGCTGGACGGCCCCGCGGGGAGGGCCTCTACGTCCGTGCCCGGCTCAAAGACGGAGACCTCGTCGAAGGCCTCGCCTCGAACGACGCCACGCTGGTCTCAAGCGACGGCATCTTCCTGACACCTCCCGACCTGCGATCCAACACCCAGCGCATCTGGATTCCGAAGACCTCGCTCGAGGAACTGGACGTCGTGGCGGTGATCGGCGCAGCAAAGAAGAAACTGATCGCTCCGGCGGAAGCCGAACCCGTAGCCCAGGAAAAGCTCTTCTGAGGATCGTCAGTTCTGATCGTTCAGCTCTGCGCCCCATTTGAACCTCGGCAGGAAACGTGCTCATCTGAGAACGAGGAGCCACCCTGATGAAGATTGCCTTTCTCGGTCTTGGAAAAATGGGAACACCCATGGTGCGCCTTCTGCTGCAGCACGGCTTACGCGTGACGGTCTGGTCGCGCACCGCTGCCCATGCCGACGCACTTTGCCAGCATGGAGCTGTGAGAGCAAGTACCGCGGCAGACGCTGTCTCGGACGCCGACGTCGTCTTCTCGATGCTGCTGGACGATCCGGCCTTTGAGTCCGTCTTGTTCCACGGCAAGCTCCTGGACGTTCTGCAGCGCGGAGCCATCCACGTCTGCCTCAGCACCATGAGTGTCGACCTCTCCCGCCGCCTCACATCCGAGCATTCCGCCCGCGGCCAGCACTTCGTCGCCGCTCCTGTCTTCGGCCGCCCACACGTTGCCGAAGCAGGGAAGCTTTGGGTCGCCGTCGGCGGAGCGAAGGACCCGGTCGAGCGCGTTCGCCCGCTGCTTCAGCGTTTCAGCCGCGGCATCACTGTCGTTTCCGAGCACCCCTGGAGTGCGCATGCTCTCAAACTTGGCGGCAATTTCCTGATTACCGCCATGATCGGCGCGCTAACCGAAAGCTTCATCTACGCCGAGGCCCTCAGCCTTGATCCCGCTGTCTTCCTTCAAACCGTCAACAGTGCGTTGTTCCAGTCTCCCTTCTACGAACTGTATGGCAACCTCATGCTGCACCCGCCGCAAACGCCGGGCGCCACAATCGCTGTAGGGGAAAAGGACCTCCGCCTCTTCCGCGAAGCAGCGCAGTCGGCACAGGTGAGCACGCCGCTGGCCGACCTCTTCACGGCGACGTTCCATCGCGCCTTCGAAGCAGGCATGAAAGACGCGGACTGGGCCGCCGGCTACTACCGCCTGGAGCGTGGCGTCGAAAACCACGCACGCTGAACTGCGCAGACCGTCTTCCGCAGTTGCTTCCATTACGATGGGTGCTATGGCCAGGATCAGTCTCGACAATCGTATTGTGTTCATCACCGGCGCGAGCGCAGGAATTGGAGCAGCCTGTGCCCACGCGTTTGCCGCCGAAGGCGCGCGTCTGCTACTGGCCGCCCGCCGCGTCGAACGCCTCACCGCAATGCAGGCCGACCTGCGCAAGGCGGGCGCCAAAGCCGTCCACAGTTTTCAGCTCGATGTGCAGAATCGCTCTGCCGTCGAGAACTCTATCTCCGCGCTGCCGGAAGACTGGCGAGCCATCGACGTCCTGGTGAATAACGCCGGCCTGAGCCGTGGCCTGGACAAATTGTGGGAGGGGAAGACCGAGGACTGGGAGGACATGATCGACACCAACATCAAAGGCTTGCTCTGGGTCACGCGCGCGGTCGTTCGCGGTATGGTGCAGCGCGGCCGCGGGCACGTTGTGAACCTCACCTCAACAGCAGCGGAACTGGCCTACCCCGGCGGCAACGTCTATTGCGGCACTAAAGCCGCGGTACGCCTCATCAACGACGGGCTACGCCAGGATCTGATGGGCACGCCCGTACGGGTCACCAGCATTGCCCCGGGCATGGTCGAGACTGAATTCAGCGAGGTACGTTTTCGCGGCGACAAGGAGCGCGCTGGCAAGGTCTACCAGAACATCACGCCGCTCACCGCCGAGGACGTAGCCGACGCCGTTGTCTGGGCGACGACACGCCCGGCGCACGTGAACATCGCGCATCTGCTGATGACGACCATCGATCAGGCCAATTCGCTGGTATTCCACCGGCACAGCTGACGGCTTGGTGCCCACGTCGGTTTTTCAGGGTCCTCTGAGGTCAAACCTACCCAAGCTGCGCAATCTGCTTTTCGATCGCGTCCAGGGCAGCCGCAAGCGCCGCGCGCCGGATCGGGTTCGATGTGCGCTCATCGAGGATCCGTTCCCGTTCCAGTTCCAGCACCTGGCGCTGTCGAACACGGGCGGCCTCCTCTGCTGCGAGGCCGCGTCCGGCAGAGCCCGCCGTCATCTGACGGTTCTCCGACTGCTGCTCCACCTGATCTTCTACGGATTTGCTCTCCCATCCTCTGGCCATACTTTTATGCTACCGCTCGAGCCGCATGCACGGCCCGCGCTGTGGCATTCTTTTCGCATGAAAATCTGGCGAATTCCCACCTTTGGCATCGAGCACCTGGAGCTCACCGAAGTTCCCGATCCGCAGCCGAAACGCGGCGAGGTCCTCATCAAAGTCCACGCGGTCTCGCTCAATTACCGCGACCTCATGATCGTCCTCGGGCAGTACAACCCCAGGATGCATCTGCCCCGTATCCCCATCTCGGATGGAGCAGGCGAAGTAGTCGCGACCGGTGAAGGCGTCACCCGCATCAGGCCAGGAGACCGCGTTGCCGGCATCTTCATGCAGAACTGGATCGACGGTCCTGCCGACGCGGAGAAGATCAAGGGGGCGCTCGGCGGCGACATCGATGGCATGCTCGCCCAATATGTCGTGCTGCGCGAGGACGGCGTCGTGCGCATACCCGAACACCTGTCCTGGGAGGAAGCTGCGACGTTGCCATGTGCCGGAGTAACTGCCTGGAACGCGGTCGTCCACGCGGGCAAAATCAAGGCCGGAGATGTAGTGGTGATTCAGGGAACCGGCGGCGTATCCATCTTTGCTTTGCAGTTTGCAAAGTTGCTTGGTGCACGGGTCCTGGGAACTTCCGGCAGCGACGAGAAACTCGAGCGCGCGCACAAGCTCGGTCTCGATGCTGGCCTCAATTACAAAGTTCAAGCCGATTGGGATAAATGGGTCATGCAGCAGACCGGCGGCCGCGGCGCCGATCTCGTCGTCGAGGTTGGCGGCGCAGGTACGTTCACCCGCTCCCTGCGCGCTATCAGCATCGGTGGCGCCGTCGCGCAAATTGGCGTGCTCAGTCAATCCACTGAGTCGGTGGAAGTGCCTCTGATCCTGCACAGGCAGGTCCGCCTCCGGGGAATCTATGTAGGTTCACGCGCCCATTTCGAAGAAATGAACCGTGCCCTCCGGCTACACGGCCTCAAACCCGTGATCGATCAGGTATTTAGCTTCAACCAGGCTCCGGAAGCATTACGGCGCATGCAGGCCGGAGCCCACTTCGGCAAGATTGTCATTTCCCTTGATCGATGAATAATTTTGTTCCGCGCAGGCGACATTTTCGGGTTAAATGCATCAGATGAGTTGCGAAACCGCCGTTTGAAACTTGAAAGGAGCGTGTTCGCCCAATGAGCAAGATCACTGCCTGCCTTCGCGCTGTCGTGAATTTCTTCACGGAAATACTGTTCGGATGCAGTCACATGAAGTTGACGCGTCCTTTCACAATCAAAGGCGAGACCTATATGGTCTGCCTCAGTTGCGGAAAGCAGCTGTATTACTCCGCAAAAGAGATGCGCCCGCTGTCCATGAGCGAAGTCCGGCGCATGAGGGCCGCCGCTGCTGCCGAGGTCAAAGTCATGCCGGCGCCTCTCGCCGTGCCGACACTGGTGCCCGCGCAGGACCACAAGCCGCACATTGCGGCGTAACATTCCGGTAACTTCCCCAAAAGGAGCGCCTCCGGGCGCTCCTTTTCTGTCGGTGCCGCGCGCAATCCTACTAACATAGGAATCGGACCCGATGCTTCGCGCGCCTTTAGGTCGGATTGTGCTTTTTGCCCTCACGCTGTTCGTGGCGGGCTGCGGCACCATGCAGGTTCCGGTCGCGGGAGCCAGCGCCGATCTCTCCATTACCGCCTCTGCCTTAATCGTTGGCACGAACGGACAGGTATCATTGCACGCCCTTCTTCCCTCGGGTCAGACGGCACGGGCGACGTGGAGTATCGCGTCGGAGAACAACGCCGCGTCTCTCGGCCAGGGCCAGATCGATGCCTCTGGCGTCTACACCGCGCCCGCTTCGCTCTCGGCAGATAACGTACCGGTTCGCATTGAAGCACGTCTCGCCAACAACCATTCCGCGCTCGCCTCGATCACCCTGCTCGTACATCCCGGGTTTGTGCAGCCTCTGTTGCCGCAAAACATCGCTCTCACGCCAGGAACCACCACGGAGGTGACCGCGCAAATTGCCGAAGTAGACGCCGGACAGGTCACCTGGACCCTCGCCAGCTCCGCCACGGGAGCGCAGACCACCTCCGGCTCGCTGGGTACACTGAGCGGTTCCAGTTGCCAGCGCCGCCCCGATCGCTACACCACCTGCAGCGTCGCTTACACCGCTCCCAATATCATCCCGCCGAATCCCGTATACGTGACGGCGTCTATCAATGACAGCCACGTCATCTCGCCCCTGCACGTGTTGTTGAACGACCGCGGTATCGTCAGCAATCCGGTCGCGAACCAGCAAATCCAGAACACGCCGGCCGCCCTCGGCACCTCCGGCGGCAATGACGGCGACTACGATACGTACGAGGATAAGCAGGGCAATTCCTACGTCGCGGATTGCTGCGGCGGCACCCTCGGGGCGCTCGTCCAGGACGAGCAAAAGAATCAGTACATCCTCAGCAACAACCACGTGCTGGCCGAATCGGACCAGGCGCAGGTGGGCGACACGATTGACCAGCCTGGTCTGATCGATGGAGCTTGCACTCCGCTCAGCCGAGCAGGTTCGACTCTGCGTCCGCTGGCCTCACTCCGTTATTTTGTTCCCCTCAACGCAGCGCAGACCAACGTCGATGCCGCCCTCGCACTGGCATGGCCCGGTGCGGTTGATCCCTCGGGCAGCATTCTCGAACTGGGCCCGCCTGGACAGGACCAGATGCTGAGCGCAGCGCCTCCGGTCGCCGGCCGCGGGGAACCGCTCACCGCGCAGAACCTTGGCATGAACGTCGTCAAGAGCGGCCGCACGACAGGCCTTACCTGCTCCAGCATCGACGCGGTTTCGCTCACCGTAAAGGTGGACTACTACAAGGACTGCGCGGAGACGCAGCCGTACGCAACGAAAATCTTCACCAATCAAATCGGCATTGGAGGATCGCATTTCACTGACAGCGGCGACTCCGGCGCGCTCGTGCTCGACGCGAGCAACGCCGAGCCCATCGCGCTTTATTTCGCCGGGGGTACGGACGGCGACGGTCACGGTCTCAGCGTGGCCAATCCGATCGGCGATGTCCTGCGGGAATTGGGGGCGCAGGCCGGCAGCCGCATGAGCATTGTCGGAACTGCCACTCCGCACACGGTGGCGTGCCTCCGCTATGATCCAGCAGTTCCCACCGAGACCCCGCATCTCAATGCGTCAGCGCTGGAGGACGCGCGATCGGCCTCTACGGCTGCTCTGGCCTCATTGCGCGGAGAAGGCTTGCTCGGTACTGCGCCCGGCAGCAGCCTCGACAATCCCGGCGCTCCTGCCGTGATTGTCTATACAGACCACCCCGGACGCAGCATTCCGCAGACGGTCAATGGTATCCGGACACAGGTCATCGCCACCGATGCAGCCACCCTCGCGCGCGGAACGGCACCGACGATGCCCGCCGTGGAGCCGGGAATTCACCTCTCCGCAGGCGTCCTGGCGAACGCTGCCTCCGTTGAGCAGAGCGTTGCGCCGCAGCTCATGAAAGATCCTGCGATCTTCGGCGTGGGCGTGACGCAGAGCCTCGATAATCCCGACGAACCCGCGCTGCTCGTCCTCGTCGATATAGGACGCACGCCGCAGTCGATGCCTGCCATCATGGGCGGGC